>JAITGR010000243.1 GCA_031280455.1 Spirochaetaceae bacterium | reverse complement strand
ATAACAGCTCCATTGTACCGGTTTTATGGTCTGAAAGGGTAGGGGGCTCAAAATCCGGCGCGCCGGATTTTGAGCCCCCTACCCTTTCAGACCATAAAACCGGTACAATGGAGCTGTTATGTTAGACCTCCGGTACATTATCGACAACCTCGACGCGGTTAAAGAAAACATCAAAAATCGCGCCATGAACGCGGAGGCGGACGCTGTTGCCCGCCTGTTCCGCGCCCGTTCCACACTGACTACGGCGCTTCAGGCCGCGCAGCAGAAGCGGAACGCGAACGCCGCGGCGATGAAACAGCGCCCTGGCGCGGAGGCAGCCCCCTTAGACGCGGACGCGCGGGGCGCGCTGGTTGAAGAAGGCAAAAAGCTCAAAGAAGAAATCGCCGCGCTGGAAGAGCGGCTGGGCGCGCTGGAAGCTGAATTGGAGCGCGAGGCCAAAAAAATACCGAACATGGCGCACCCGCACGCGCCGTGCGGTGCCGACGACGCGGCCAACACGGAGCTTTCCCGCCACGGCGAGATACCGCGCTTCGATTTTACGCCGAAAGACCACGTCGCGCTCGGCCAGGAGCTTGACATCATCGACTTTGACACGGCGACAAAAGTTTCCGGCGCGAAATTTTACTACCTTAAAAACGAAGGCGTTTTTCTGGAACTCGGCCTTATACGCTACGCGCTCGACATTCTGGCGCGGCACGGTTTTTCGCCGCTTATAACGCCGGACATCGCGCGCGAGGAAATTCTTGAAGGCATAGGGTTTAACCCGCGCGGCACCGAATCGAATGTGTATACGCTGGAAGACGAGCGCGCCTGCCTTGTGGGCACCGCCGAAATAACGCTGGGCGGTTACTTTGCGGACACCATTACGCCGAAAGAAAAACTCCCGCTGCGCCTGGCAGGGCTCTCCCACTGCTTTCGCCGCGAAGCGGGGGCCGCCGGACAGTTTTCAAAAGGACTATACCGCGTGCATCAGTTTACAAAACTGGAAATGTTCGTGTGCTGCCTGCCCGAACATTCGGAGGGCGAACACGAAAAACTACGCGCCATTGAAGAAGAAATATTTGACGGCCTGGGCATCCCGTTCCGCGTCGTCGAAACCTGCACAGGCGATTTAGGCGCGCCGGCCTACCGGAAATGGGATCTGGAAGCGTGGATGCCCGGCAGAAACGGCGGTGAATACGGCGAGATTACCTCGACTTCAAACTGCACGGATTACCAGGCGCGCCGCCTTAAAGCCCGCTACAAAGACTGCGACGGCAAAAATAAATTTGTCCACATGCTCAACGGAACCGCCGTCGCGGTCTCCCGCGCGCTGGTCGCAATTCTGGAAAACTACCAGCAGGCGGACGGTTCGGTGCGCGTGCCGCCGGCGCTCGCGCCGTACTGCGGCTTCAGCGTTATTCGCCGTGGGGTTTAATACCCCCCCTCCACGCCTAAACTTGACCCACAAAATCAGGTCAGCCATAGGCGGTAGGCAAGCAAGGTGTTGAGTGTAGTAAGCCCGGCCCAAATGGTTTTGACTCCCGGCGGGCCGTTCCTGAACGGAAAAGGGAAATGGCACCGTGGCAAAGGCAGGACAGCCAAATACGATACTGAATATGTACGTAACGGGACTTGTGAGTTGTTCATGCTTGCCGCCACCCGTTGCGTAATGCGTGACGCTTGTCCGGCCACGGGCACTTTGGTATACTGCTCGTATGATTGCCGCTGTTATCGGGGCGACGGGGTACGCGGGTTCGGAGCTTGTGCGGCTTTTGTCGGGGCACCCGCGCGTTCGTTCGCTGCTGGCCGCTTCGGCAAGTGCGACCGGCACGCGGCTGGACGCTGTGTACCCGTCGTTTACAAAGGCCGTTCCACTGACGCTGACGGATGTCGATGGGGTATTCGCAAAGGCGGATGTCGTCTTTTCCGCGCGGCCAAACGGCCACGCCGGCGCATTGGCGCAGTCTGCCGCGCAGCGCTCCATTCCGTTTATTGATTTATCCGCCGATTTTCGTTTTGGTTCCGATGCGGAAACCTACACGGCTTGGTACGGACTGCCATGTACCGGCGGCGCTCTGCACGAGGCGGCGGTGTACGGGCTGCCGGAGCTGAATCGTGAAAAAATAGCCGCCCTTGGCCGCGAAAAAGCATACGCGCCGGTCATTATCGGCAATCCGGGCTGCTACCCGACGGCGGCCTCGCTTGCCGCATTTCCGGCGCTGCGGCGCGGCCTTGCGGGCGGCGGCCTCGTCATCGCCAACGCGGTGTCGGGAATCAGCGGCGCGGGGCGCGAGCCCGGGCGGGCGTACCACTTCCCCGAATGTTCCGATTCCTGCACGCCGTACAAAACCGGCGCGCACCGGCACACGCCCGAAATAAGCCGGAATTTCTTTTATATGGAAAAAACACCGCCGCCGCGCCCGCGACCGCTCATTTTTACCCCCCACCTCGCGCCCATGAACCGGGGCATTCTCGCCACGGTCTATATTCCGCTTGGCGATGCCGAAAAACGAGCGCCCTGCCCTGCCGCACCCCGTCCGCCCACGCGGGAAATCACGGAACGCGCCGAAGCGTATCGCCAGGTGTACCGCGATTTCTACGAAAACGAACCCTTTGTCCGCGTACTTCCTGAAGGGATTTTTCCTGCGACTGGCCGCGTGCGCGGGTCGAATTTCTGCGATATTTCGGTTTCTATCGACCAAAACGGCGAAACGCTTATCGTATGCGCCGCGATTGACAATATGGTTAAGGGCGCCGCCGGCCAGGCACTGCAAAACATGAACATCATTTTCGGTTTTGACGAGCGCGAAGGCCTGGTTATGATTCCGTCCGCATTTTAGCGGCCAGCCCGATTCCCAGCGTTTCGGCTTCTTCCGGTATGCCCCGTGTGGAAGCGTCGCAGAGCGCGCCGGATTCCTGGGAATAGAAGCGCGCGTGGAGTTCCAACTGCGCCGATTGCATGCGGGCATACGCCGCTATCGGCGAGGAACAGTCGCCGCCCATTTCGCGGATAAAGGCGCGTTCGGCATACGCGCAGGCGTGGCTGTCTTTGTCGGAGGCTTCCGAGAGAAAATCAAAGTGCGCGTCTTCCCGCACCGTCGCGGCAAGTATCCCCTGCCCCGCCGCCGGCAGCATTTCATCAAATTCAAAATAATGGCTGATACGCGCTGTAAGCCCGAGGCGCTTTAACCCCGACGCCGCCAAAATCAGCGCGTCGAACTCGCCGCCGTCAAGTTTTTCGAGCCGGCGGGGAACGTTGCCGCGTACCGGCGCGGTTTGCCAGGCGGGACGCAGATGCTCTAACTGCAGACAGCGGCGCTTGCTCGAACAACCCACGCGGAGTATGTTTTTGTCGCGTAAAAAGTTTTTTACGGACAAACCAGCGATTTTGGCTAGTTTTTCAGACAGTATAAGAACATCTCTTGGGTCTTCGCGGCGGGAAAAACAGGCAATTTTTATGCCGCTGCCCAATGTTACCGGAATATCTTTAAGGCTGTGCACCGCCATGTCAATGCGGCCTTCAAGAAGCGCTTCGTCCAGTTCTTTTACGAACAGACCCTTCCCGCCTATGCCACGCAAGCTCATCGTTTGTATTTTGTCGCCGGTTGTTTTGAATGTATGCAGGGTAAAATCCGGCGCGCCGGAAACGCGGCGCAGGGTTTCGAGGAACAATTCCGTCTGCCGCACCGCAAGCGCGCTCTCCCTGCTGCCTACCCGTATCGTTGTACCGCCGCTCATTTCACCTACCCTCAAGTTTGAAAAAACCGGCGGCGCGCCCGCACGAAACGCGGCCTATTCGGCATCAATAAATTTATACCCCGCGCTGTCCAAAAGATAGCGGGCGGTACGCTGGGCAATTAGATTGTTAAGGCGCAGCGGCATATAGGCGTTCGGGTTTATGGCAAGCGCCGCCTCCAGATTTTTTTTGAATTCGGGGTAGTTCTGCTCGGGAATGCAAATTGCCTGCGCCCACGACACATAGGGCCCCGCCGACCTGCCGGCCGCTTTTTTAAGCGCCAGCTCGTAGTGCCGCTTCGCTTTGTCCCGGTCGCCGCCCATTTCGCGGGGAAGCGAACCGTAAAACAGAATGAAGAAATCGTCCAGCGCGCCATCGCTGTAGTCTGGATTCAGGTCGTACGCGCGCAGAATGAGCGCGGTCAATTCCGGCAGTTTAAGCCCGAGCGCCATATCCAGCGGGTCGAGCGAGTAGGCGGCCATCGTACCGGCGACAGTCCAGTAGAGCACCGGCACATCGTCTTTGGTAAGCGCGGCGCTCGCGGCGGCGAAGCGCGGCGTTCCGTACGCGCTGTTAAACCCGGGATACTTTTTTTCCAGCGCCGCGCGCAGTATCGCAACGCCGCGCAGGTATTCTTTTTTTGCGCGGTTGTATTCGCGGTCGCGTTTTTGAAATGCGTCAGGCGGCAGCATAGCGGCAGGCCCCTGAATAAAAGCGTTCGCGTTCATCACGCAGTACGAACCGGTTTCGAGCGACTGCGCCCAGTCTCCGGGGTGCTTTGCCAGCTTTCGCTCGCCGCCTGAGATAATGCCGGGTAACAGCATCTTGATTGTGCCGGGGTTCAATTTCTGCGCCATTTGCGCAGTATTCACGCTGGCGCACGAAGCGCAGAAAAACCCGCACCCTGCCAGAAAAACCATACAAAATCGCCGTAACGCAACCATAATTGGCCAGTATACCAAGCCGTTACACTTTTTTTAAGAGGGATGCCGCGCTATTGAACAAAAGTATGAAAACGGCTATGGTATAGACATGCCAACGTATGAATATGAATGTCGAGGCTGCGGCCGCCACTTTGAGCTTTTTCAGAGCATGGCGGACGAGCCCGTAAAAGTATGTTCCGAATGCGGTAAAGAAGTGCGCCGGCTTATTAACGGCGGCGGCGGGGTCATTTTTAAGGGGCGCGGGTTTTATGTAACCGACAGCTCCGGCGCGCACGCTAAAGCCGAAGAGCCGAAAAAGCCGGCCGCCGCGCCTCCCTGCGCCTCCTGCCCAAAAGCGGAAAGCGGCACGTGCGCGGAAAAAGCCGCCGGATAGACGTGCGGGCGGAGCGGGTATGAGCAAAGCGCCCCGGTTTTTTTGCGACAACTGCCACACCTGCGTCCCGCAAAACGCCAGCCGCTGCCCCAAATGCGGCCGTTTTTTTGCCTCGATACGCTGCCCCAAATGCGGCTTTTTAGGTGATGCGGGGCTTTTTTCCAAAGGCTGCCCCCGCTGCGGCTATTCATCGGGGAAAAAGCCCGCCACGAACGCCGGACGCCCCCCAAAAACAGCGCGCATCTCGCCGCTTTTGGCCGTCTGCACCGGCTTTTTTATACTAATCTGTTCGATATTGCTTTTCGTGCTTACCCGCTAAAAAGCGGCGGCGAGGCTTCCGGCACCGCTTTTACTGCCGGACAGCCTCGCCACGAGTGTTCCCCGGCGGCCTACCAGCGGTAGTGCGTAAATGCCTTGTTCGCCTCGGCCATTTTGTGCGTATCTTCTTTCTTTTTGTAGGCAGTGCCGGTATTGTTGTACGCATCGGCCAGCTCGGCGGCGAGCCGTTCGGACATGGCATGTCCTGAACGCGAACGCGCCGCGTTGATAAGCCAGCGCATCCCCAGAGCCTCGCGCCGCGCCTCGCGGATTTCGACCGGAACCTGATACGTCGCTCCCCCTACCCTGCGGGATTTAACTTCGACAACAGGCTTAACATTGTCAATCGCTTTAAGAAATATTTCCAGCGGCTCTTTATCCGCTATCTTAACGCGCAGTTCGTCCAGCGCGCCGTGAACAATATTCAAAGAAATCGAGCGCTTGCCTTCCCACATCATACGGTTTACAAATTTGGAAAGAATAACACTATTGTACTTTGGGTCGGGCAGAATAACCCGGGCAATTGCCTTTTTTTTGCGTCCCATATTCAGACCTTCCTTATTTTATGCTTTTGGCCGCTTTGCGCCATACCGGGAACGGCCGCGCTTGCGGTCTTCCACACCCAGCGTATCTTTAGCGCCGCGGATTATGTGATAGCGGACACCCGGAAGGTCTTTTACACGCCCCCCGCGTACCAGCACCACCGAGTGCTCCTGCAAATTATGCCCGATACCCGGGATATAAGCCGTTACTTCCGTACCGTGCGACAAACGGACACGGGCAACTTTCCGCATAGCGGAATTCGGTTTTTTGGGCGTCATCGTCATAACACGAGTACAAACACCCCGTTTCTGGGGACAACTTTTGAGCGCCGGCGACTTCGATTTAGACGTTACCTGCTGCCGGCCAAAACGTACCAACTGATTAATGGTGGGCATGAACTAACAATTCTCCTTGCATTACTCCAAAAATTAAATACAGACGCAGCCACACGCCGCGATGCTTTAATACTACCCCCAACACTCAAAAAACATCAAGCCCCCCGCCGCGGGAGGCCCGCTACGCTTCGGCAGTAATCCGCGGCGCTCACGCGCCCACGCATGCCTTAATTAGATATTTTTTGGGATTGTTTTACCAAGTCCCTCCACCAGCGCCGGCGCCTTTGCGTTAGTCCGTCTTTTAATTGATAGATTTTTATTGGCAGATACTTTGCATACTCAAAAAAGTCTTTGTCTTCGGTGAATATTTCCCAATCATTTTGTATTGC
>JAITGR010000213.1 GCA_031280455.1 Spirochaetaceae bacterium | reverse complement strand
CCCGGCGTACTCTTGCTGGACGAGCCGCTTTCCAGCCTTGACCCGCATTTGCGCGAGGAGATGCGTTTTGAAATCAAGGACTTGCAGAAAACCTACGGCTTTACCGTCATTTACGTTACCCACGACCAGGCCGAGGCGATGGCGCTGTCCGACCGTATCCTCGTGATGAAGCTCGGCGTTGTCCAGCAGATTGACACGCCGCTTACGGTGTACAACGAGCCGGCCAACCGCTTTGTGTTCAGCTTTATCGGGCTGTCCAACTTTATCGCGGCGCGCGCAACGCCGCAGGGTATTGTCGTGGGGGACGCTCCGGCGCGCGCCTTTAGCCGTATGCCGGACGCATCGCTCGGCGGCGAAAACCTCGTGCTGGCAAGCCGGCCATCGGAAATCAACTTTGTCAGCGAAGGCGGCGCCGGCGGCATCGTCAAGCGCAAGGCGTTGTTGGGTGAAGTCGTCGATTATGCCGTGGACATTGCCGGAACCGAAATCCGCGTACAAAAAGGCCGGCGCGATGCGGGGCCGGAAGCAGGCGAGGCCTGCCGCCTGGACTTCCTGCGCCCGCACTGGTACGCGGCCTAATCCGCTCCGCGGATTAGGCATGTGGTTTGCGCGGAGCGCAAACCACAACATTCAGGGCGCGCGGAGCGCAAACTGCAGAAGCAAAAACGCCATGGATGCGCCGCCATGGAGGGCGTTTTTGCGGCGGGCGCTTGACTATTTGTGTGCGCGCGGGTACGCTGGAGCAGTAAGGGTGGGTTTATGGCAAAATCTTCGGAAGAAAAAATCAAGCCGGTCGTGGCTGGTAAAAATGTGTCGCTGGAGGACCGCCGCAAGGCGCTGGAGGCGGCAAAACTGCATCTTACCAAACAGTTTGGTGAAGGCACACTCATCACACTCGGTTCGCACGCAAATGCGGCGGGCATAGAAGTCATCCCTTCCGGTTCTATTTTGCTGGACGAAGCACTCGGCATTGGCGGGTATCCTCGTGGCCGCATCATCGAAATTTACGGGCCGGAATCGTCGGGAAAAACGACGCTGGCGTTACACGCGATTGCGGAAGCGCAGAAATTGGGCGGCATTGCGGCATTTATCGACGCGGAACACGCGCTCGACCCGATCTACGCGCGGAATTTGGGCGTGAACATCAACGAACTGGAAGTTTCGCAGCCCGGAAACGGCGAGCAGGCGCTGGAAATAGCTGAAAGCCTGGTGCGTTCCGGCGCGGTCGATGTGATTGTTGTCGACTCGGTGGCGGCACTCACCCCGCAGGCGGAAATTGACGGCGACATGGGCGACGCGCACGTCGGTCTGCAGGCGCGCCTTATGAGCCAGGCCTTGCGCAAACTAACAGCCATCATCGGAAAGTCGCGGACCGTCCTCATTTTTATCAACCAGATTCGCATGAAAATCGGCGTTATGTTCGGCAACCCGGAAACAACCACCGGCGGAAACGCGCTCAAATTTTATTCATCGGTGCGGCTGGATGTCCGCAAGCAAGAAACCTTGGAAAAAGGGGACGCGGACGCGTTTGGCAACCGCGTTAAAGTGAAAGTGGTAAAAAACAAAGTCGCGCCGCCGTTTCGCCGCGCCGAAATGGAAATTGTGTTTGGCAAAGGCATTTCGGCGATAGCGAGCCTGTTGGACGCCGCCGTTAAGTACGAAATCATTGACAAAAAAGGCGCGTGGTTTTCGTACGGCGAGGATAAAATAGGCCAGGGTCGGGAAAGCGCGAAAGAATATATCGAAACTACTGCGGGTTTTGCCAAAGAACTGGAAGAAAAACTGCGAAAAATCATGTTCCCGCCAGCCGACCTTCGCGCGCAGCCTGCGGCGGCAGCCGCGGCAGAAACTGCCGTGCCGGAAGCCGGCGCGCCGCCCGAAGCTGCCGCTGATGATGTACCTGCTGCCGAGGCGGCCGCTGATGAAGCGGCAGACGGCGGGGCGCAGCCTGCCCGCAGAGGGCGTCCTTCAAAAAAAGACGAAGGCTTATTTTAGCCGCTGCCCCCCTGCCCGCCTAAAGGCCGGCGGGATATAATTGGGGGGTGAAAATACAAGTACTGTTTGCAACTGCAACTGCAACTGCGGCTGCGGCTGCGGTTGTGATGCTCGCGCTGTGCGGCTGCTCCGCCGCCGGCGGCAAATTGCTTATTTCGCAAGGAAACATTTTTTATTCCCAGGGCGATTACGTCAAAGCCATTGGCAGTTTTACCGGCGCGCTTTCGCAGAAAACGGTAACGCCGTACGCGGAATACGCGCTGGGGACGGCCTACCTTGCCGTTGACGAAGGCGAGGCCGCGCTGCGCCATTTCTTGGCGGCGGAACAGAGCGCCGGCGAGCGGCGGGAGAACCGCGAACTGCTGTATCGCGCCAGGTATAACAGCGGTATAGTCCGGTTTCAACAACATGATTACCAGGGGGCCGCGGACGATTTTAAGCGTGCGCTCCAGGTGCAGCCGGCACGGACGGAAGCGAAGCACAACCTGGAATTATGCCTCCTTTCGATACACCGGCAGAGCAGCCAGACTGCGGTAAACACCAGCAGAACTGGCGGCATACGCGAAAACAAAAACGAATCGCGCAGCGGCGTGCTTCTGGATTTTATGCGGCGGCGCGAGGTTGAAAACTGGAAAAGTTTTGAGTGGGGGGGAGATGAGGACAGTTCCACGCCCGACTACTGATCCAATCCCAAAAATCGGCCCGCCTTCGCGGGGGCGTGTGTACGCGCGCGCGCTGGCGTGTCTGCTGCTGCCGCTGTGCCCGCCGCCGCTTGTGTCCCAGGCGTTTCCGCCGCTTGCTGTAACCACGGAAGTTTCTGTCGGCAGCATTGTCGAACACACGCCGTTTACTATCAAGGTAACGGTTGACCACCCTGACCCTGCCGAAGTCGTGCTGACCCCGCCTCCTTTTGAAGGGGCGTTCGTTCAGGACACGGTTACAACGGAAGGCGCTTTTAGGCAGCACCGTGGCGGGCCGGAGGCGGGCGAGCTTGTGCGTGTTACGGTCGTTACCTTTACGTTCATTCCCGTAAAAAGCGGCGCCCTGACGCTCGGGGCGTTTACCGCCGCCGCCGCCGGAAGGTCGGGGGCGACGTGGCCTTTGCATTTGATTGTCCAGCCTGACCCGGGTACGCTTCGTCCGCATTTATTGTGGAGAGCGCCATCGCAGCTTCGCATTGGGGAAGAGGCCGAAATCCAACTGCGGCTACTCAATTGGGAGCAGGTGAAAAACTACGGCGAGAATGCGCCGTTTTTTATTGAAACGGCCGAAAACGCGATTATTGACCGGCTGCCGGATGCCGCGCGGGGGGGCGACGCGGTGCTCCGGCTGCGGGTTATCGCGCTTTCCGGTAGCGAGCTTGTGCTGCGGGGGCAGAGCCGCTACAACGGCGGCGCTTTCCCGCTGCCGGCGCTGCACCTGCCGCTGGTGGAGGCGGCGGAATTGGCGCTGGCCGCCGCAGTTTCCCCGCCGGTGAACGGCGAGGAGGCGGCTGGCGGCGGCCTTGCCGTTCCGCTGCGGCCGGCGGCGCCATCCATGGCGGCGCGTGTCTGGGAGGCGGCGGCGGCGCGGAAAATGCTGCTGTTCAAGGAGCGGCGCCTCGCGGCACTCGCGGCTGCCCGTGAGCTCTGGGACGCGGGCGCGACGGCGGGTGCGCTGCGGCTATTGCGCCGCGGCGAGCGGGACGCGCTTTTTGGGCCGTCGCTTCGCGCGCCGCGTGCCGCTCTGGAAGCCGTGTGCGGGTTCCAGGGCGCTCCTGATGAGGTCTGGCGTCCGGCGGCAGCCTTGTTTTGCGGCGTGGCGGCGGCGCTTGGCGCCGCGGGTGTCGCGTTGTTGTGTGCCGCAAGGCGGCCGGCGGCGGCGCGGAGGGCGCTGCATGGCTGTATTCCGCCGCTGGCAGCGCTCGCCGCGTTGCTTGGTACGCTCTGCCTGTTCCAGGCTTTTTCCGGCTTCGCGCCCAAGACGGAGGCGGTTCTGCTGGATACGCCGGTGTTTTCTATACCGGAAGCCGCCTCCGCCGTGCCGCTGCCGGCGGCTGTCGAGGGGCAGTACACGCGGGTTCACGCGCGGGCGGATGGTTTTTTGTATATTCAAAGTCCGCACGGCGGGGCGGCCGGCTGGATTCCCGAAGAAAACGCGCTGCTTTTCTAGACAATATGAAGTGCCTCCCGTGATATAGACCGTGGGTTTACCTACGAAGTAGGATTTACCACATATAACACAGGATGCAAGAGATGAAAGAAGTATACTATGCGGGACTGGACG
>JAITGR010000173.1 GCA_031280455.1 Spirochaetaceae bacterium | reverse complement strand
CGCGCGACAATGGTTGCCGTGTTGACTTTCCCCGCGCCTATGCCGTTTTCTGTCGAAAGGCCGTCCGGCCCGTAAAAGCCGTGGTCGTGAAAGCCCCATGGCGCGAGAAATTCGGCGCTGGGCGGCGCGACCTCCAAATAGCGCCAGCCGTCTTTGGCGGTGGCTTTCTTAAAAAAAATAATGCCGCCGGCGGGGCCCGTCTGCCCTATTTCGTATTCAAGATTGTAGGAGCTGTTTTCCGGGTAGCGCACTTTGTAGCCGCCGGTGTCTATCTGTTTAACAAAGCGGGGAATAAGCCGCCTAAGGCCGCGCCGCAGTTCGCGCCCTTCCGCAGGTAAAAGCTCGCTTGCCTGCGCCCCAAACACGCGCCGTTCCAAATCCAGCACGCGGACAGTTACAAGGTAGTGGCCGCTTATCAGTTCCAGAGAACCGGCAATGACAAAATTCAGCGCGGACATTCTGAGCTTTTCGATGTATTCCGGCCTGTAGATTTCGGTAACCGGTATGTTGTCGCGGCTGAATAACTCGTCGGTGTATTCGTTAGGCTCAACCAGAAAAAAACCGCTTTCGGCTATCGTTTGCCCAATGAGTATCCGAACCGCCTGCGCTTCGGCCTGTATAAGCGGACGCTGCGGTATAGCGATAAACGGCGCCATGCCGACGCGGGGCATAAGTTCTGGGTCGATTTCCGCGGGGATGTAGGCGTTTTCTTTACCGCCGAGCGCCGGCAGCACGGCGGCCTGGCAGAGCAGCGCGACAAGCAGCGCGAGCGCCTTCACAGCGCTTCCATATCGGACTGCATATCCAAAAACAGCTTTTCCAGCACAAGCGGCGCGCTCTGGTTAAACACCGTTACCGCGGTTACCGCGTAGGCGCAGCGCCGGCGCATAGCCTCGTAAATGGCGCGGGCGTACCTGGGGCGGACAGGCGAGGTTTTAAGCGCCGCGCTTACCAGCGTTGTCAGCGCTTCAACAAAGTCCGAAAAAAGACTGCGTGTTTTAAAGCCGCCGGCCGCCCGCGCGATTTCTGTACAGACAAACGCCCATTCCCGGCTTTCGCCCCCGCCGTCAAATTCGGCGGCGCAGGCGGCGCACGCGGTCCCAATCGCGCGCAGTTCGGCAGGTATGCCCCCGCCGCCCTCGCCGTCAATACCAGCGCGTTGATGTGCGCGGGCCGCCTGGAAGGCGAGCGCGGTTAAAAACCAGGCGGCAAGCGGGCGCAGTTTTTCTTTGGGTACCGGCAAAAAGCTGTCTAAATACGCCGAAATACGGCAGCTATTCTGCGCGGCTGTTGCCGCCTGCGCCGCGGCACTGTCGCGGAACACACGCCGGATAATGTCGGCCTCCGCGTCCGCCGTCCGGCGGGTAAAGCTGTACGGGCGCAGCCGCGATAAAATAGTCGGCAAAAGCGCGCGCGGACGGGCGCTGCACAAAATAATCTGGGCGTGCGGCGGCGGCTCTTCGATGGTTTTAAGCAGCGAATTACGCGCCTCGTCTTTCATTCTGTCCGCGTTTTCGATTATGACCGTTTTGCGCGCGCCCTCCGGAGCCAGGCGCAGCCAGTACGAAAGGCGGCGTATGTGCGCGGCGGGGATAACGTCGCTAATACCCGCCGCTTCCAGTTTGAGCGCTTCGGCAACAGCGCGGTCAGTTATTTTCTTTAACGCGGCAGGCGGCGCGGCGCAGACCTCGTCCGCTTCATCATCATCGCCGCCGTCTTCTTCGTCGTCGCGCTGTATGGCGGCGTACACGGCGTTAAACTGGTCAAGAATATCAGTCAGCGACTCCAGCACGGTGTTGTATTTTGAAGCGTCATTGTCGCCCTCGCGGACAATCGGGGAAAAGCGCAGCAGCAGTTTGCGAATAGAGCGCAAAAAAAGCGTTTTGGCGGACGGCGTTTTGTAATCGCGCAGAAAAGCTTCCGCGCAGGCCAGAATTTCCGCGCTAAACGGCCGCGGCCCGATAATCAGCACATCCCGCGAACATAACTCTTTGTGCGCGGCGCAGGAGGGGCAGGTACAAGTCCACGCCGCTGTTTTTGCGCAGGAAATGACCCGCGCCGTCTCTATCGCGGCGGTCGCTTTGCCGCTGGCCGGCGGGCCGCAAAACAGCGCCGACGGCGGGAACACGCCGTTTTGTATATCCGCGGCAAGAATACCGGCGGCGCTCTGCTGAATGATGTTTTCAAACACGCCCTGCCCCCTGGCGCGGCCTGCCGGCAAGCATGCCGACAAGGTTTGCCGCCGCTTCTACCTTGCCGCCCAGCAGACCGGCAAAAAAACTGCCATTCAGAACCACCGTTTTGTCGAAAAGCGGTTGATGGGATACCATAAAAATAACGAGCGCCGAAACAAGGACGCCTTCAAACAAGCCAAACAGCACCCCCAGCGCGTTGTTCAAAATCCCCAGGTTAAGCCGTTCGATAATTTCGTCCAGCATAGCGCCCAGCACTTTTACGCCGATAAACACAATGCCAAAAAGCGCGACCGCCGCCAGCGCTTCGGCCAGAAACGGCGTATCGGCAAGCATTTTGGAGCGGATAAACGCGCCCCCCTGACTGTAAAACGAAACCGCCGTGATAATACCGAGCGACCAGGCCGCCAGCCCGCCCGCTTCCATAACAAAACCGCGCAGCCCCGCGCGGACAGTAAAAATGAGAATAACTATAATCAGAATAAAATCCAACGTTGTAAAATTCATATACAAGCACGGCCACACGCATCCTGAAGGCGACACTGATTAAACCACGGAAGGCACGGAAACCACGCGGAAAGAGACCGCAATTCTGTGTCTTTTTCGCGTTTTTCTGTGGTTTAAAACCGATTTAATCAGTGGTTCCCTAGGGCAACGCTGATTAAATTAAAAAGGAAAGAGAATAAAGGAAAATCCACGAAAGAGCGCGCATAACGGCGTATTGTTCGCGTAATTTTTCAATTCTCATTTCTCATTTCTCATTTAATCATCGTTTCCCTGGGGCAATAATACTACCGCGAAATCCCGCGAAAAGCCATAGCCACCGAGTGGAGGGCGCGCTTCAAAAGACCGGCACGCTCCACCGGCGCAGCCGTAAGGAGGTCGATGGAGGCAAGCGCGCCATCGCCGTCCACCAGCGTAATCTCGCCGGCTTTAACACCGGCGGGAAGCGGCGCGACAAGATTACCGGCGTACCACGTTTCAAGCCAAAGCTCATCGCCGCGGCCGGCGGGAATAGTCCACACCAGCTCCCGCGCGGGAATAACCGGCAGACGGTTTTTCCTGCCCTTCCACACCTTCGCCTCGCGCAGCGGCGGGAGCGGCTGCCGCACCGTCTTGAAGTTCGCAAAGCCGAAATCCAGCAGGGCAACAGCGTCTTCGGTACGGGCGCTGTCGCCGCGGCGCAGACCAAGTTCGGCGGGAACTCCCAGAATAACCGCGATAAACCGCGTCCCATCGCGCTCGGCGGTCGCGGCAAGGTTGTAGCCCGCTTCGTCAATATAGCCGGTTTTGAGCCCATCCGCGCCCGGGTACCTGGCAAGAATAGAAATGTGATTCCCCTGAACAATAGTCCCCGGATGCCGTTTTTGCGCGCTGCTGACATTTTCCGCCTTGGGGTAGGCAAATTCGGGCGCTGTGTGGTACAGGCGCAGATTTTCCCGATGCGCCCGTATGTATTCGCGGCAGAAAACGGCGAATTCCCGCGCGGTCGTGCTGTTGTATTCGCTAATGCCCGAAGGCTCAACAAAGCGCGTCCGCGTTAAGCCCAGCCGCGCCGCCTCGCTGTTCATAAGGCTGGCAAACTGGCCGGTTGTCGGCGCGAACCGCAGCGCGACCGCCACCGCCGCGTCATTGCCCGACGGAATGGCCAACCCCAGAAAAAGCTCGCGCAGCGACACAATCTGCCCCTGCGCCAGAAACATCAGGCTGGAGCGCGGCGGCTGGTTTACCGCCCAGCTTTCCGGCGGCAGCGGCACCGGCGCGTCCAGCGAAACGTCCTGCACGGCGGCAAGCCGCTGCGCGACGTGGATGGTCATCAGCTTGGTAAGCGAGGCGGGCGCAATCACCTCGTCGGGATTTTTCGCGTACAGAACATCGCCTGATGCCGCGTCCGTCAGCACCGCCGCGCGCGCGGTAAGCGCCAGAAAATCATCGCGGCCAGACGGGAAGTCCGCCGCCGCAAACACCGCGGGCGATAAGCCCAGCACAACGCAAAAAAACGCGCCCGCAACACTCGCCGGCACGACAACACGCGCGGTTTTCATACCGACCCCTCCCTCACGGCGCTATAATTTGTCAATCTGCATAGAACACTTGCCCGACGGAATGGGAAGCGTTTTTCGTTTTACCCCAAGGATGTTGACCGTAAAATAGTATAATTTTTCGCTTTCCATGTGAATTTCCCAGCCCCGCACCGACTTGTTGGAAAGAATGGTAATGAGATTCTTTTTGAGCGCGAGATTTTCCACCCCCATAATTTCCAGATTAGGGATATTCCAGTCTACCGTTTTGCGCGGCAGCGAGATAAAAAGGCCGACAATGTTTTCTACCATAAGGCAAATGGTCGACAACGCCGCGTATGCCAAATACTGCGGGCGGGGAAACCGCCTGCCCTCGCCCTCTTCGGCGGAGAGCGGCAGCGCCGGCCCCTCCTTGCCGGGGAGATACGCCTCCCACAGCACGCCCTTGGAGCGCGCGCCGTCAATGTTCATGGAGTCGAGGATGAAGTACAAATGCCGGATAGCGCATTCACGCGCGAGCGCCCATTGCTGATACCGCTCCAGTCCCTTCAGCACAATAAAATTGAGGTGCGGAAAAACCGAGCCGTGATACTCCCCGCCATTTTCGCAAAATGTTTTTTCGCGTATGGCGACCGTCGGGAAGGGGTGCGCGGAACCAAAGTATTCGGCATCCTGCAGCTTGGCAATGATGCGTTCAGCCTTGTCGTAGTTGGGAATCTCCGTCAAAAGCGGCCAGTAACCGGCGAGCGTATGCACGCGCACCCGTTTTTCGTCCGCGTCCAAATCGTAGTAAAAGCCGTCTTCAGCGTCCCACATTAAACTTTCTATGCGTGTTTTAAGTGAAAAATACTGCCGTTTGTACCGCGAGCTCGTGTCTTTATCGTTTAGAATTTCCGCCAGCTTGGAAAAATACAGCGCGTTTATCGCCATCATGCAGTTAAAGTCGATGGGGTACGCGGCTTTCTCGCGCGGCGCGTTTACCATGCCGGTCGCGGCGATAGGAACGCGGTACAAGCCGTTTTCGGCCTTAAAATTATCGTCAATCCAGGTTGTATACCGGTCAAGAACCGGCAAAACTTCTTTAATGCGCTTTTTGTTGGCGGCTTTGTGGTACAAATTGTATTCGACCCAGGCAAAAAGCGGCTGCCCCAGGCCGTGCGGGTTGTCCTCGCTGACAACGGGGTCGCCGGTTTTTAAGTTATACGCCCAGCGAATCGCGCCATTAGCTTCCTGCTTACCGTAGAAAATATCCAGCGTTGTATTGGCGGGAAAAATCCGGTTGGAATACACCAAAAAAAACGAAGAATAAATGGCGTCTTCCTGGCGCAGTTCGGCGGCCCCCGGATACGAGAAAAACCGGCCGCCCATGGTCTTTATTTCGTTTGATTTATCCCAAAAATCCGAAATCCATGCCCAGGTTTTATCGTAAATGTCAACGAAATCCTGGTCGTAAAAATGAATACGCGGAAAATCTTTTTTTGTCACTTTTTACCCTTTTCCAAAAGCCCCCTAAACGAAAGCCGCCGGAACCTTTCATGATACATGAAAAGCATTGTAGAGTATACATGGTTACGCAAAAAATGTCAAATCCGTGTTTCAAACGCAAATTTGAAGGGACGCAGGCCCACGTACCAAATCAGGCAGGGGATGCCGCCAGGGCGCCCTCGCTTTTCAGTATTTAAAATATACCAAAGGCTCTTGACTTTACCCCCCCCCCCCCCCGCTATGCTTGATACGCCATGATTGTGGCAAAATTTAACGGAGGAAAGAGTATGAAAAGAAAACACAGAAGTAGTGGGCGCGCGGCGGTATTTGCTGCCGTGCTTGTGGCCGTAAGTCTTGTCG
>JAITGR010000160.1 GCA_031280455.1 Spirochaetaceae bacterium | reverse complement strand
ATTAAAGCGTGCCGCGTAAAACAAACCACGGAAAAACGCGGAAAGGACACGGAATTTTGGTCTCTTTCCGCGTGGTTTCCGTGCCTTCCGTGGTTTCGCCATGTATGGCGCCGCCATGTATGGCGCCGCCATGTATGGCGCTCGCCATGTATGGCGCTCGCCATGGATGGCGCAATCAGCGCTTTCCTAGACCCCGGCCCCGAATTACGCCTTAAACCCCTGCGTAATCGCGCGGCTCAATTTACTTTTGAGCAGATTGTTTTCTTTGCGGATTTTGGCAATTTCCAGTTGCTGTATTTTAACCGTTTCAACAAGGTCGCCGTGAGTGAGAATGTTGGAGTGCAGCAGTTCGCCTATGTACTCTTTTTTGCTTTCAAAATCCATTTCGGCCTCAACGGCGGCCTCTTCAAAACTTTCGTCGATTTTGCCTTGCAGCGATATGTCGTTTTCGCTGTCTTGCATGATTTTGTCGGCAATGCGGTATACGGCTTGCGATAGTACCGATTGCGGCTTGTATATCGTGATAGGCAGCCGCGAGGCAAGACTGATGTCTTGCAGGTTGTCGCGGTATATCACGCCCAGGTGTTCCAGGCGGACACCCAGGTATGCCTCGCAGGAGCGGCGGATTTTCATGGCGACATCGGCGTCTTTAGGGTCGTCCAGCATGTTGAGTACAAGTTGCGGGTGGAAGCGGCCCGAGAGCAGCTTGAATTTGCCGTACGATTTTTCGTCTATTTTTTCAATTTCTTCCAGCATTTTTGGCAAGTACAGCATTTTAAGACCGGAGCCTTGTTTGCGAAGTTTCTCCAGGTACTCGTAGGCGGCGCTTCCTTTGCTAAACGAGTTGTACATGAGCCTGAAAACGGCGTTTTTAAGGAAAACGTAAGCGTTGAGCGTCGCGGTTACGGCGGGACTGCTGACGATGATACCCTTGCCGGACGCGAGAAAAAAATCCAGTATGGACTGGTGCGTACCGGCGCCTAAATCCATGATAAGGTAGTCGGTATCCAGCGCGAGGAGGCGGCGAGTCAGAGCGTTGCGCTGGGTTACTTTGAGGTTGGCGGTGCCAGGCAGTTCGGCGTCGCCGGCGATAAAGCGCAAGTTGGGAATGTCCGTCTGGCATACTATCTGGCTAAAGTCGCTTTTGGTGTCGGCCAGGAAGTCGCCGATAGTTTTGTCTGTTTTGTGATGCCCTATGATAAGGTGAAGATTCGACGCGCCAAGGTCGAGGTCGGCGAGCACGACACGCTTACCCGCCTGGGCAAATGCCACCGCGAGATTCGCCGCTACGAGCGATTTTCCCACCCCTCCCTTTCCGCTTGCTACCGGTATTGTCCGCATATTGCTCTTATTATCGGCAATTCTCCCTGCCGTATCAACCGGTACCCGCGCACACCCCAGGGCGGGCGGGTGGCGCGGGGAAGTACGCAGACGGGTTACGCAGCCGCTGACCTACGCGGCCTGGTCTGTTTTAACGCCGAGTACGTTTTGCGGGCAGGCCTTGGCGCAAATGCCGCACGCAATACACTTGCTGGGCGCGGCGGCATCCTTGGCATGGACCATAACCTTGAAAGGACACGCTTCGACACACTTGCCGCAGTTGGTACACTTGGCCTTGTCAATCGAGTACACACCGGCCTTGTTCTGCGAAATCGCGCCGGATTCGCACGTCTTGGCACACTTTCCGCACTGGACACAGACCGCGATTTTAAGTTTGCCGTCTTTAGTCGTAACGCGAATACTCGCCAGATTTTCTTCAAACGGGCTTTTATTTTTGTAAAACGCCAGCGCGCACGCATTTTCGCACGTAAGGCAGTTCATACACGCATCAAGATCATTCACCGCAAGTTTTTTCATACCGAATTCCTCCAAAACGCGAAGCAGGCCTAATATCGGCCACAAAAGCCACCCGCGCCGCAGTTTCAGTATGGCGCAGAAGCGCGGCCATGTCCAGTTGCCGTTTCGCTCTTCAGCTTTTTGAGCGCGGTCTGCCGCAGGCAGACCGCGCTCAAATTCGGAATTGCTGCCGGCAACAGATGCGGCCTTGGCAAACGCCCTCCATGCGGATACACTAGCCGTATGGGAATGTTTTTTCAGCAGTTGATAAACGGCCTTTCTTTGGGAAGCATTTACGCCCTGATTGCGCTGGGATATACCATGGTATACGGCATTGTGTTACTGATAAACTTTGCCCACGGCGACATCCTCATGGCCGGCGCGTATGCGGCGTTTTACGTACTCAACCGCTTTGGCGTAACACCGGCCGGCATAGTCGCGGCATTTTTGTTTGCCATGACCGTCTGCGCCTGCCTTGGTGCCGGCATAGAACGCTTTGCCTACCGCCCCCTGCGCGGCGCGCCCCGCCTTAACGCGCTCATTACCGCCATAGCCGTTTCGCTTATTTTACAGAACGCCGCGCGCCTCCTCCCGTTCATCGGCCCCAACCCCCGCCAGTTCCCGCGGCCAGACATCCACACCATAACCATAGCGAATTTTTCTATCTCCAACATTCAGTTGATAGTAATCATCACCTCCGCCCTGCTTATGGTCGCGCTCAACTACATCGTCAACCACACAAAACGCGGAAAAGCGATGCGCGCGGTTTCCTTTGACATGCAGGCGGCCAGCCTCATGGGAATCTCCGTTGACGCGACAATCTCGTTTACGTTTGCGCTCGGCTCGATACTGGCGGCAGCCGGCGGCATCCTGTTCGCGTTCGCATACCCGCAAATTTCGCCAACCATGGGAACCATGCCGGGGCTCAAAGCCTTTGTCGCGGCAGTATTCGGCGGCATCGGCTCCATCCCCGGCGCCATGCTCGGCGGCATACTCCTCGGCCTGGCAGAGACATTCACCAAAAGCATCAATTCGCAATACGCCGACGCCATATCGTTTTCTATCCTCATCATCATCCTGCTGGTCAAACCTACCGGCATTATGGGCGCAAAAGCCAAAGTGAAAGTGTAGTAACTTCAGCATGAAGGCTATTCGATAAGCATAAAATCGGGAAAGAACAGCTGCTCTATGGCCCCCAACTGAAGCAGCCTGTTGAAACGCTCCAGCAGCGCCTGTTTGAGCGCGCCCTCGTCGAGAAGCAGCGGCGATGCGCGCTCCAGCGTGGCAAAAAAAGCCGCCGTTTCCGCCCTGAAGCGCACGTTGTTGCGGGCGAGCTCCGCGGTAAACGCGCTGTCGGCATAGTCGTAGGGAAAGGCGACCGACAAAACGGCCGTCGCGGCTACCGCGCCGCGCGCCGGTTTGAGCGGGCAGCGAAGGCGGCCAATGCCTGTCCAGATACGCACGTCGCCGGCAGGCGCACCGCCGGCAGCGGCCTCGCCAGCACCGGCACCGGCAAGGCCGGCAGACTCGGCTGGCCGCGGGCGGAGCTTCCAGGCGCTGACGGCGGCAATACCCGCGAGCAGGGCGCACAAAACGGCGGCCAGGACGCGGTTGAGGGCGCTGCCGTGAAGCAGACGGTTTTTCATAGGCAGCGGTGGGGCGGGAAGGACACTATTTTATAACCAGACTTAAAAACTGCTTTGTCCGCGCTTCGCGGGGCGCCTGAAAAATCTGCTCCGGCGGCCCCTGTTCAAGAATGACCCCGTTTTCCAGCACAATGACTTTGTTGGCAATATCGCGGGCAAAATTCATTTCGTGCGTAACAATTATCATCGTCATGCCGCTGTGCGCCAGGTCGCGGATAACGTGCAGCACCTCGTTGATCATCTCCGGGTCGAGCGCGCTGGTCGGCTCGTCAAAAAGAATCAGCGACGGCTCCATGGCCAGCGCGCGGGCAATAGCCACCCGCTGCTGCTGCCCGCCAGAAAGCTGGCGCGGGTAGTTGTTCGCCTTGTCCGCCAGCCCTACCCGTTTAAGCAGCGCCATAGCGCGCGCTTCGGCCTCCTGCTTGTGCAGCAGGTTGAGGTCGACCGGTGCCAGGGCTATGTTGCGCTGCACCGTCAGGTGCGGGAACAGGTTGAACTGCTGAAACACCATGCCGATTTTGCGCCGTTCGTGGTCGATGTTGCTTTCAGGCGAGGTAAGCTCGACACCGTTTACAAAAATGCGCCCCGATGTCGGCGTTTCCAGCATGTTCAAACAACGCAGGAATGTGGACTTCCCCGACCCCGACGGGCCGATAACGGCAATTACGTCGCCTTCTTCCGCTTCCATGCTGACGCCGTTCAGCGCCTCAAACGTGTTGAATGTTTTATACAGGTTTTCTACAACCAGTTTTTTTGCCATACAATTCTCCTTAAATCCCGCCCTGCGCGGCGTGTCCCTCCTGCCGGTAGGCGTGCGTCCGCGCAAGCCGGTACTTTCCGCCGCCTTCGCCGGCAGGCAGCGTGTAGCCGCCGTCTTCCGCCCGCGCGACACCCAGCGCGTCAAGAAAATCGCCCGCCGCGCAGTCAACCGACTCGACCGCGTGGCCGTATATTTCCAGACGGCTTTCCCCGGCGCGCCACGAGTAACTCTTTTTGCGGGAACCCTCGTCGCAGTTGATGATAATTACGTGGTCGTCCGGCGACGGGCTGTCCATGTCAAGAACGGGCGGCAGCTTGCCAGGTTGAAAATGACGTTCCCGCAAGAGGCAGATGCACTCCGCCAGCAGCAACGCCGCGTTCCGGCACGAAGGCGGCCGGATGATAGTCCATTCTTTTGCCACATCAAAATACATTTGGAAAAGACCCGGGCTTACAGTATATACCGCCCCAAATCCTGGTCTTCGGCAATGTCTTTAAGCCGCTCGTCGACAAAATCCGGCGTTACCGTTATTTTTACCGGCGCAATATCCGGCGCGTCAAACGAAATATTTTCCAGCAGTGTTTCCATAATCGTGTGCAGACGGCGCGCGCCGATGTTTTCCAGCCGCGTGTTGACATCGGCGGCTATTTCGGCAAGACGGCGCACCGCTTCCGGCGTAAATTCAATCTCCACTCCTTCAGTTTGCAGCAAATCCGTGTACTGCCGCGTAAGCGAATTTTTCGGCTCGGTAAGGATACGCAAAAAATCGTCCTTGCCAAGCGAATCCAATTCGACACGCAGCGGAAAACGCCCCTGCAATTCGGGGATAAGGTCGGACGGCTTGCTGATGCTAAACGCGCCCGCCCCGATAAACAAGACGTGGCTGGTATCGACCGGCCCCCACTTTGT
>JAITGR010000136.1 GCA_031280455.1 Spirochaetaceae bacterium | reverse complement strand
GTCGTGTTGTTTGCCTCCGACCCCGCCGAAGTACGGCACTTGTGTGAACGGCTGTTTTTTCTGCGCGATGGCAGACTCACCGAAGCCTGCGGCGGCGGCCTGTGAGTACGCTGTATTTTACCGGAAACGCCCTGGACTGGGCCGCACTGCTTTTGTGCGCCGCGGCGGGCTTTGCCGTCTGTGGCCGCGCCGGCCTTTTCAACCTGGGGCTGGAAGGCCAGATATACACAGGCGGCTTTACCGCGTCCGCCGTAATGCTGGCACTGTCCCGCTGCGGCACCCCGCCGTTTTTCGTCCTTGCCGCCGGACTTACCGGCGCGGCATTGAGCGCCGGCATTTTGGGCGCGGTTTCCGGCCTCCTCAAAAAACACTGCGGCGCAAGCGAATTGATTTCCAGCTTCCTGCTTTCGGCGTTTGTCAGCGCCATCATTGATTACCTCATCGCAGGCCCGCTGCGGGGAACGGCGGAAAGCCTCCTCGCCATGGAAAAACTGCCGCGCGCCCTCCTTCTTGCGCGAATACTGCCGCCTTCCAGCCTAAACCCGTCGGTTTTTGCCGCCGCCGCGCTTGTCGTGTTGTGCTGGCTTTTTTTAATGCGGACACCGCGCGGCTACCGGCTGCGGCTGGCCGGCACCGCCCCCGAATTCGCACGGTTTGGCGGCATCGACGCGCGCGCGTTCTGGACCGGCAGCATGGCGTTTTCCGGCGCGTGCGCGGGACTTGCCGGATTTTTCGCCGTGGCCGGAACAGACGGCATCTGTCACCAGGGCTTTCCTTCCGGCCTGGGCTGGGCGGCGATAACCACCGGCATGATAGCCCGCTCCAAACCGCTGCTGCTTTTTCCGGCGGCCGTTTTTTACGCCGCGCTAAAACACGGTTCAAACGTCCTGCTGCTTACCGCAGGCGGCGGCGGCGCGGCCTTCAACATAGTAAGCGGGCTGGCCCTTTTCGCGGCGACCGCCCACATTCGCCCCGGACGCCCTCGCCATTGAGCCTGTCCAAAACCAACCGGTTTTGGGGGCAGACTCCATTGACAGCGGCGGCAAAGACAGCCATGCTGTACACATGGTCAGCCCCGAATCAGTAAAAAAGACGCTGCTTGCGTTGCGCGAGCCGGAACTGGACTTTACGGTGATTTTTTCCGGCAAAAAAAGCCGCAAAGTACACGGTTTGTACAAAAGCGATTCCCGCGAGATCCTCATTCACAACCGTAATTTTCTGGCGGACGGCTCCGGCCTTAACGAAAACCTGCTTGTGTATACGGCAATTCACGAGTACGCCCACCATTTGCACAGTTGCCGCAGAGGCGGCAGCCTCCCGCCGCGCGCGCACGGCCCCGAATTCTGGTCGATTTTTCACAGCTTGCTGGACAGCGCCGAACAGCAGGGCGTGTACCGGACAGGCCTGGACGACGCGCCCGCGCTGCAAAAAATTACGGAGCGCATTAAAGAAAAATATCTGGCGCAAAACGGGCTTATGTTCAAGGAATTTGGCTCACTTCTGGCGCAGGCGGGGCAGCTTTGCCGCGACATTGGCCTGCGGTTTGAAGATTACCTGGACAGAGTGCTGTGCATACCCAAAAACGCGGCAAAGTTGGCAATTAAAGCGTTTGAATACGACATAAATCCGGTTATTGGCGTCGACAACATGCGGTATGTGGCGGCGCTGCGGCCTGGCGACGCGCGGCTTTCGGCGGAAAAATCACTGTTGCTGGGCAAAAGTCCGGACTCGGTAAAGCAATCACTGCGGGAAGCCGCGCGGCCGGCGGAAGAAGACGCGCGGGCGGCGCTGGAAAAAGAAAAGCAACGGCTGGAACGGACTATCGCGGCGCTGCGCAAACGGCTGGACGAAGTCGACCAAAAACTGACCTCCGCCCAGGACGCTTGACCAAAAAACGCAGGCCGCCCGCGCCGCTACACAGGCTGCGCGGCCTGCCGGAATTGCTCGTCAATAAACGTTTTTGCCGCGCGCACCACCTGGGCGTAATCAGGCTCCCCACAGTACCAGAACTCCGTTACAAACAGCGCCGTCCCGTCTGCGCGCGCGCACCGTATAAGCGCGGGAAAGTCGACATGGCCGGTCCCGTACGGCACCTCGCGGAACCTGCCCGGGGCGCTTTCTTTAAGGTGCACCGCGCATACCGCGCCGCTTCCGGCCCGCATGTCGTCCAGAACGCTGGTGTTGTATGCGCGCGCCGCGCACGTTATATTGCCGCTGTCCGGGTACACACCCAGCCAGGGCGAATTGATTTTACGCACATATTCCATAGCCTTTGCTACAGTGTTCATAAATTCCGTTTCCATAGTTTCAAAAGCAAGCATAACGCCACGCGCGGCAGCCATTGCGACCGCGCGTTCCAGCCCCTCGCAAAAAAGCGCGCGGCTCTGTTCGGTAGAAGGCTCGTAATACACGTCGTACCCGGCCAGTTGAATAACGCGAATACCAAGGTCGGCGGCAAAATCCAGCGCCCCCTCCATTATCGCCAGCGAACGCGCGCGCGTTTGCGGGTTTGCGCTGCCCAGCGGATACTTGCGGTGGCCGCTTAAACACATAGTCCGTACCGGTAAATCCGCCTCGTATAACGTTTCGGCCAACTCCCGTCGCTCCACCCGCGAAAGCCGCAGGCGGCGTAATTTTTCCTCGGTTTCATCTATGCTAATTTCCAAAAAATCATAGCCGCACGCCTTCGCCGCCGCGCATTTTTCGCGCCAGGAAAGCTCTGGCGGCAGAGCCTTTTCGTACAACCCAATCGAGTAATCCTTCATTTTTACCGTTTTTCCTGCCCGTAGTACGCGCCTGAACCGTGCTTTCGTAGATAATGCTTGTCCAACAGCGCCTGCTGCATCTTCCCAAGACCAGACGGACAAAGCATCCCGGCATACAACGCCATTTTAGCGACTTCCTCCAGCACAACCGCGTTATGCACAGCCTCTTCCGCGTCTTTCCCCCAGGCAAACGGCCCATGACTCGCAACCAGCGCCGCCGGCACCGCCGCAAAATCGAGCCTGTTTTGCTGGAACGTTTCAACAATAACCAG
>JAITGR010000119.1 GCA_031280455.1 Spirochaetaceae bacterium | reverse complement strand
GGAAGCGATGATTAAATGCCAACGAGCATTTAATCATCGCTTCTTACCCCGTAATTGCGTAATGAAATGAGCAATTACAAAGGGCAATGCTGATTAGATTCGATTTAATCAGCGTTGCCTTAAAAAGCGCGCACAAAACCACGCAGACCTTGGCGGACGGCCTGGGCCGCGTTGAACGCGAAGCAGAGCGCCGGTTTGTAGGCATAGTCCCAGGCGCCGGTGCGGTGAACAATTGTGCCGCCAAAACCAGTCTTAAAACGGTACAAACCGGCCATGGGGTGCGCGGGGTTGTCGTCGGGCGGGATGCCGAACAGGTCGTACCACACCGCGCCGGCGGCTTTCGCATCCTGCATCGCCTGCCATTGCAGGGCGTACGGTGCCATGCATTCGCGGTGGGTGCTGGAGGACGCGCCGTACAGGTACACCGCTTCGCGCCCGCGAAACAGCGTTACAATGCCCGCCAGAGGCCGGCCTTCATATTCGGCAAGGTACAAGCGCACGTCAACGGCCTCCCCGCTATGCGCGGCGGCCTCTTCAAAAAGCGCCGTGTAGTACGCGCGGCTGTGAATCGCAATCTTGTCCCGCGCGGCGGTTTCCGTAAGCAGCGCGTAAAACGCCTCCAGCGCGGGGCCGTCGTCTGCGCCGCCTACGCCTCCAGCTTGCAGCGCCAGGCGAAGGCGCACCTTGCGGCCGCCCAGCCGGACATTGTAGCGCCACTTGCTTTTCATCCGCGCAAGAATCTCGTCCAGGGGGGCGGCCAGGTCAACCAGCACCGTATCCGGCGCCTGCACACTCGCGGCCTTTTTCCACGGCAGAGGCATGGGCGGTGGAAGGCCGCCCGCCGCCGCCTCGCCGTCCGCCAGCCAGGGCGGCTCCACGCGCACAAACGCGACATCGCGGGGCAGCAGCGGCCTGAGCGCGGCGGCCAGTGCCGTCGCGCTGTCTCCCATGCGGGCAAAATCCGGCGCGCCGCTCTCGCCGCCGGCAGCGAGGGCGGGGAATACCGGCCCCCAGGGGACGTACGCCAGCGACACCCCCCGCGCGACGGGGCGGCGCAGCACCATAAGCGGCGCTTCCCCGCCGTCCGGCGACGCGAGTACAAAGGGGTGCGCGCTCCAGCCAAACCGCGCCTTAAACCGCGCCCAAAACGCGCTCTGCAAGAAATTCGCGGCGCCGTTACAAGCGGCCATGTCGCCGGCGCGTACTGCCGGAATATGCGTTTTAGCCCCATCCACGCGCGGCGCGGCATCAACACACATACACACAATCCCTATCCGGCGTAATTATAAACGTCAACGTACATACCGCACACGATTGTGCGGGGATCTCGCGTGTGTACACATTCGGCGTTGGCGTGTGACCGACAACCTGCGAATACCCCGTGTATGCGTCGGCATACAGAGAATCCGGCCGTATCCACAAGGGCCCCTGCTCCACATTATCCCCGTAAATATCGGTGCCGTTAAACCGGAACAGCGCCGGATTCTCCCTAAAAGCCGCGTTGAGCGCCTCTGGACAGGAAAACCCGCCATTTTTCATAAATGTATTGGAAATTCCGGCATGTGAGACCAGCACAGCCCCCGCGCACACATAGACAACGTTCAGCACATCGGCACAGGCCGCAAGAAGCGCATGAATCTCAGCGGCGTGCTGCCGCTGATACCCGCTGTAGCGCTCCGTATCGTCCGCCAAATAGTAATGATAATCGTGATTGCCCAAACACAGCTTTACACGGGCATCGTTCCGCGCCGCTTTTACAATTTCCAAAAAGTTTTCGTACTGAACATGATACGGTATATCGGGGCTGTCAAAATAATCGCCCAACAAGTAGTAGTCCGTGTATTCGGCATCCAAATACCGTTTCCAAAACCGCCGCCCATGAATATCGCCAATCGCTATACGCATATTTTCACGCGGCCATATCCGCTCAAAGTCTCCCGCATCTTGCCCAGGAACCATTGATTCGCGGGGATATTACAATTTTGGGCGCATTTTTGCTCGCCATGGACGGCGGTACAAAAAAGCAAGGCGCTACGCGCCTTGGGTTATTTTGCAAAGCAAAACACAGCACAAAAATCCGCATGGATGCGGTTTTTTGTGCCAAAAACCGGGCTATCCGCTCCAATGCTTACGGCGCATACGCCGCAAGCATTCCGCTTCTATCCCTTGCGCAATTGGCTGACAGCCGCGTCCGCAGGCTTTAGTTCGCGCTGGCCGGGGCATCGGCGGCCTTTTTGCTGTGCTTAACAGCCGCTTTACATATCTTGCATATTTTCAGTTTTTTTTCGCCAAGCTCATGCTCGTAAAGAACTTTTACATTCTTTCGTTTGCAGACAGGACACTCACCCTTCCCCCTGGCGAATACATCACGAATACCCTTACCCCTATGCGCTTTGGACATCTTTCGCCCCCTTCTTTTTCCTGCCCTTATCTTCTTTATCCGGCGTCTTCAGAACATAATCAACCAATTCAAGCACAACAACCTCGCTCGCGTCCCCGGCGCGCGCGCCCAGCTTTAGAATACGAGTATACCCGCCCGGCCTGTCCTTCATGCGGGGCGCTATCGTAATAAACAGCTTGTTGACAATACCTTCATCGTACAAACGCGCGGAAATCAGCCGCCGGTTCTGCACCGAATCAATCTT
>JAITGR010000072.1 GCA_031280455.1 Spirochaetaceae bacterium | reverse complement strand
TCCACGTCCGCCGGAAAAATCCGGCACGGATGCGCCACGCCCCAAAACGCCGCAAGGCAAACAAGTACAAGTGCGTGTTTCACCACTCTACACTACCAAAAGAACAGCCGGTAATAAAGTGCCCCGCCCGCAAAAGCCTCCTTGCACAAAACACCCACTCCCCCCCCAATGAACCACTGCGGCCAGTGCCGGGCCGGCGCTACAGAATACATCAACCCTTCTTGGTTAGATTTTACGTGAGTGATTGACAGAGTGATTGCGGAGTATAGCCGGAACGGGACTTTTCCGCTAAACTATAAATCCTATCGGCATTGCCGGTTTTATTAGGTATTATCGTTGTATGGGGGGAGCGTCATGGCTCAAAAAAACACTTCAATTCGTTCTATAGTCGCGGCGGGCATAGGCTCGGCTATTTTCTTTGTACTTATGCGGTTTGTCGCGCTGCCGTCCGGCGTGCCAAACACCAATCTTAATTTGTCGGCAGCAATCCTTGCGGTTTTCGCCGGTGTGTTTGGGCCGGTAACCGGCGTACTCATCGGGTTTATCGGCCATACACTCACCGACCTTACCTGGGGCGGCGTGTGGTGGAGCTGGGTTGCCGCGGACGCGCTCTTCGGCCTGCTTACCGGCCTTTTCTGGAAGGCGTACCAGCTTGAACAAGGCGGCTTTACCATAGCCCGTTGCGTGGTGTTCAACCTGGTGCAGATTGCGGCGAACGCGGTGGTCTGGGGCGGCGTCGCGCCGACACTGGATGTACTCATCTATTCCGAACCGGCAAGCAAGGTGTATCTGCAAGGACTGGTCGCGGCGCTTCTGAACAGCGGCGTTGTCCTTGTGCTGGGAACGCTGCTTGCCGCGGGATATGCCCGCACTCGCGTTAAAGCGGACAGCCTTAAAGCCGAATAAGTGACTGCCGGGGATGACGGCCAAAGCGCCGCCGTTTCGTTTCGGGATTTTTCTTTTAAGTACGCGTCGCAGACCGAGCCTACGTTATTCGGCATAAACCTTGCGATTCAGCGCGGCGAAAAAATACTGATAGCCGGCCCTTCGGGGTGCGGCAAGTCGACACTCGCGCACGCCATCAACGGCCTTATCCCCAACGCGTTTCCCGGAACAGCCGGCGGAACGCTGCACATCAGCGGGCGGGAGGCGTTTACCCAGGACGTATTCACCCGCTCGCAGACGGTCGGGACAGTGCTGCAGGACACCGACGGCCAATTTGTCGGCCTTTCCGCCGCCGAAGACATCGCGTTTGCCGCCGAAAACAACTGCGTACCCCAGGACGAAATGCGCGCGCGAGTGCGCGAGGCGGCGGCGCTTGCCCGCATTGACACGCATTTGGCAAAGTCGCCCTACAATCTGTCCGGCGGCCAAAAGCAGCGTGTCTCGCTGGCCGGCCTTTTGGTCTGCGATGTTGACATACTGCTTTTTGACGAACCGCTCGCTAACCTTGACCCGGCAACCGGAGAAGCGGCCATAGAACTCATCGACTGGCTGCACAGGAGTACCGGCAAAACAGTCATCATTATTGAACACCGCCTGGAGGACGTACTCCACAAAAGCGTTGACCGCGTTGTCGTGATGCGCGCCGGACGCATTGCCGCCTGCGCGCCGCCCGCGGCCATTCTTTCCGGCACAGTGCTGGGCGAATGCGGCCTTCGCGAGCCGCTGTATCTAGCGGCGCTCAAAACCGCCGGCGCGGGCATTGCCGCGGACGGCTGCGAATCGGTAGAAACGGTAACGTTCGACAGCGACGCGCTCCGTTCGTTCTATGCCGGCGCGGAGGACGAGCCCCCGCCGCCCGCCCGCAAGCGCATTTTGACGGCGGAAAACATCGGTTTCCGGTACGCGGACGATTCCGGCGCGGAAGCTGCCGGCAGCGCGGCCCTCGACGGCATATCGTTCAACATACAGGAAGGCGAAATGATAGCGATAGCTGGCGCAAACGGCGCCGGTAAATCGACACTGGCAAAACTTATCGCCGGTTTTATAACGCCCCAGACGGGGAAACTCTATTTTCAGGATGAAAACATGGCGCCGCTTTCCATACGCGAACGCTCCGCGCGAATAGGCTGCGTCATGCAGAATCCCAACCAGATGATTTCGTTCCCAATGGTGTTTGACGAAGCGGCCTTCGCGCTGCGGAACGCGGGACTGGACGAGGCGGTGGTATGCGCGGGCGTGTACGAGGCGCTTACCGTATGCGGCTTGCATCCGTTCCGTAACTGGCCGGTGTCCGCGTTGAGCTACGGCCAGAAAAAGCGCCTGACCATAGCCTCGATTTTGGTAACCAGACCCCGCGTCCTTTTGCTTGACGAACCGACGGCTGGCCAGGATTTTCGCCACTACACGGCCATTATGGAATTTTTGCGCGCGCTCAACCGCGAAAACGGCCTTACCGTTGTCATGATAACCCACGACATGCACCTGATGCTGGAGTACACAAGCCGCGCGTTCGTCCTTGCCGGCGGCCGGCTGCTGTGCTGCGCGCCGGCAAGCGAAGTGCTTACCCGCGACGAACTGATACGCGAGGCAAGCCTTAAAAAAACAAGCCTGTACACGCTGGCGCGCCGCGCCGGTTTGGAGGACGCGCAAGGGTTTATCCGGCGCTTTATGTACGCCGAGCGGCGGCGGCGAACGGAGGAAGCGCTATGAGCCGGTTTATGCTTGCCCACATCCGCCGCCGGTCGCCGGTTCACGACTTGTGCGGCGCGACAAAGCTGCTTGTGTTTCTCTTGTGGTCGGTGTTGACCATGGCCGGTTATGACACCCGCGTTATGCTGGTTATGGCGGTTCTGGGGATGGTCTGCTTCGCGCTTTCCCGCGTTAAAATGCGCGAAATCTCGTTTATATTGAAGATGCTCGTTTTCTTTATGGCCGCGAACCTTCTTACAGTATACCTTTTCGCGCCGGAACAGGGCGTTGGCATCTACGGCACGCGGCACCTTATCGCGGCGGGAGCGGGGCGCTGGACGCTTACCTGGGAGCAGGTTTTTTACGAGTTCAACATTCTGCTGAAGTATCTGATGATAGTGCCGCCGGCGATTGTGCTCATCACAACAACCTGCCCCAGCGAGTTTGCCGCGTCGCTTTCCAGGATAGGCGCGCCGTATTCGCTGGCCTACGCGGTCAGCCTCGCGCTCCGCTACATTCCCGACGTGCAGCGCGACTGGGAGGCCATTTCGCAGGCGCAGCAGGCGCGCGGCGTTGAGCTTTCCGGCAAGGCGGCGCCGCTTAAACGGCTGCGCGGCATGGCGGCGATACTGATTCCGCTTGTGCTTACGTCAATCGAGCGCATAGACACCATAAGCCGCGCCATGGAGCTGCGCAGTTTTGGCAAACACAAGCGGCGCACATGGTACGCCGCCCGTCCCTTTTCCCGCGCCGATTTTGCCGTTCTTGCCGCCGCGCTCCTGCTGTGCGCGCTCGGCTTCTGGATTACCTTCAAGGACGGCAGCCGCTTTTACAACCCGTTTGCGCGGTAAGCCCCGGCGCAGGCGCAAAAACGGCAAAGCCGTTTTTGCAAGCTCAAAACCGGTGTGCCGGTTTTGAGCACCCTAGCCGGCGGCGGCGGGCTTTTGTATAATGGCCTATGGTTTATTCAAATAATGAAGATGCTGAAGATGCGTGCGCGGCAAAGCCTGAGGGGTTTGACCCGTTCTCGCAAAAGATGCTCAAAACAAGAACGGTGCTTTTGACCGGCGAGATAAACAAGCCGCTGGCCGAAAAAACGATAAAGCAGCTGCTGTTGCTGGAAAATGAAGGCGGCGACGCTATCCGCCTGTTTATTGATTCGCCCGGCGGCGATGCGGATGCCGGTTTTGCGATTTTTGACATGATTCGCTTTGTCAACGTGCCGGTGTGGACTATCGGCATGGGGCTTGTCGCCAGCGCCGCAGCCATTATTCTGCTGGCCAGTCCCGCCGAGCGCCGCGTGGGGCTGCCGAACAGCCATTTTCTGATTCACCAGCCGCTTTCTGGGATTCGGGGTGTGGCGACCGATATTGAAATTCACGCGCGCGAGCTGGAAAAACTGCGCGAAAAAATCAACCGGCTGATTGCAGACGAGACGGGTAAGCCGTTTGCCCAGGTCGAAAAGGACACCGACCGCGACTTTTGGATGTCCGCGGACGAGGCGCTCCCCTATGGGCTTATTTCGCGCGTTATAAAGCAGCGGGCGGAACTTGGCTGAACGCTCCGCCCCGCCGGCTGGCGCCGCCGTGCGCGCGAAGGGACGGCCGTCCCGCGTTGTCGTTGTCGACGGCATGGGCGGCGGCCTGGGCGAGGAGTTGGTGCGCCGCCTGCGCGCGGCCCAGCCCGCCGTGGAGATTTTTGCGCTGGCGACCAACTCGACCGCGACCGAGCGCATGGTCAAGGCGGGGGCGAACCGCGGCGCGACTGGCGAGAACGCGATTTGCCGCTCGGTGGCGCTGGGCGATGTTATTTTGGGACCCATCGGCATTGTGATTGCGCACAGCATGTTGGGCGAGATTACGCCCGCCATTGCGGAAGCCGTGCTCGCCGCGCCGGGGAAGCGGGTCGTCATCCCGCTGCAAAACGAACACCTTACGCTGGCCGGCGTCGAGCCCATGCCGCTTTCCAAAATGCTTGACAAAGCGATTGAACTGACCGCGGAACTCCTGTAACCCCATGAAAATTCTGTATATTGCCGAAATCACCGGAAAAGCGGGCTTGTTCTGCGCCAAAAAAACGCTGGCCATGCTGAAGGAAAAGCACCAGGCGGACGCTATGATTGTCTGCGCAAACAGCGCGACCGGTGCCGGCGGCCTGGGGCGTCAGCACGCCGGGTACCTGCGCAAACTGGGCGCGGACATTATAACGCTAGGCGATTTTTGCTTTTACAAAAAAGATTTGACCGCCGCCTTTGACGCGACGCCGTACGTGCTGCGGCCGGCGAACCTGAACGAGAGCGTGCCGGGGAGCGGGCGGCGGATTATCCGCCTCGCAAATGGGCAGAAACTCGGCGTGGCGGTGTTGCTGGGGCAGGCGCATTTTACCAAACTACACGCGGACAATCCGTTTGCGGCGTTCGACAAACTGGTCGAAAAAATGCGCGGCCAGACGGACGCGCTCATTTTTGACTTCCACGCGATTGCGACGGCGGAAAAACGCTCGCTGTTTTTCTGGGCTGCGGGGCGCTGTTCCGCGGTGATAGGATCGCACAACCGCGTTGCGACCGCGGACGAAGAAGTGCTGGACGGAACGGCCGTCATTTGCGACACCGGCAGAACCGGCAGCCAGCTTTCGGTGGGGGGCTGGGATGGCCAGAGCCGCGTCGAGGAGTATGTGCGCGGCATTCCCGACTGGACAAAAGAGTGCTGGGACCAGCTTGAAACCCAGGGCGTGCTGATTGACCTTGCCAGCGACGGTGCCGCGCGCAGCATAGTCCGCTTCCGCGAGCCGGTCACCGCGCCGCCGCCCGTGGCGGTGCCGCCGCCAGAGGCGGCGCAATGACTGAGCGGGCAGATCCGCCGCCAGAGGCGCGGAACATACGGCTGACACTGGCGTACGACGGCACCGCCTTTTGCGGCTGGCAGGCTCAAAGCGTACGTACGCACGCTTTGAGCTTGCAAACCGCCGCGGACGCGGCGGTTTGCAGACGGACGGTGCAAGGCGTGGTGGAAGCGGCGCTGGAAAAAATGCACCAGCGGCGGGTGCCGCTTGCCGGCGCGGGCCGGACAGACAGCGGCGTTCACGCGGCGGGACAGTGCGCCAACTTTTTCACCACCATAGCAAGCATGGACGCGGGGCGTTTTGTTCCGGCGCTGAACAGCCTGTTGCCGCCGGATGTCCGCGTGCTGGATGCCAGTCTGTGCGCGCCGGAGTTCCACGCGCGCTTTGACGCAAAATTCCGCGTGTACCGGTACTTTCTTATCTGCGGCCGCCAGGCGTTGCCGCACGAGAGCCGCTACGCGCTCAATCTGCGCCGCACGCCGGACATCCAGCGGCTTAACAGCTACTGCCGGATTTTGCGGGGGGAGCTGGACTGTTCGCTGTTTGCCTCGCCGCGGGACAGCGCGTTTACGCGGGGTTCCGGCAGCCGCTTCCGTTTTATTCGCAACGCGGCGTTTTGGGCTGCCGGCGGGCGCGTGGTGTTTGAGGTGAGCGCGAACGCTTTTTTCTGGAAGATGGTGCGCTCCATGCTGGGGACGCTCTTGTGGTACGAAGAACGCGGAGCGGACACGGCGCAGTTTGCCGCCGTGCTGGCAGGGGGCGAACGCGCTAACGCCGGCCCCACCGCGGCGCCCGCCGGTCTTTTCTTGTGGCGGGTGGAATATTAGACAACACTGATTGCGCCATCCATGGCGAAAGCACATCGCGTAAAACAAACCACGGAAAAAACGCGGAAAGGACACGGAATTGCGGTCTCTTTCCGCGTGGTTTCCGTGTCTTCCGTGGTTAATCAGCGGTTCATTAGCTCAGCGGCCTACAAAGACCGGCACAACCGCTCCAGCGCCTCCACAAGCGCATCAAGCTCCGCATCAGTCGTCGAAAACCCCTGCGAAATCCTAATCACCTCAGAAAGCGTTTTTGCGTCGACACCCATAGCCGCAAACACCCGCGAGCGAGCGCCCCCCTTCCGGCCCGCCTGTGAACACGCCGCCCCCGTCGAAACAGCAAAACCGGCATCATCCAGCGCGCGAACCATAACCTCGCCAGGAATATCGCGGAACGCGGCGGCGGCAATATACGGCGAAAAAAGCCCCGCGTCCAGGCCGCGCCGCGCCGCCGGCAGCACCGTACACCGCGGAATACGCGAAAGCCCCTCCAGCAGCCGGCACATCCGGCCACAGGCGGCACGATAGAACCCCGCCGCCGTCTGCGGCTCCAGGAGCCGCTCCATACACGCAGCCATTTGGAGCGCGCCGGCGACATTTTCCGTACCCGGCCGCAGCCCCCCCTCCTGGCCGCCCCCCCTAACAAACACCTCCAGCGGCCGTTTAAGGTACAAAAGCCCGATACCGCGCGGCCCGCCAATCTTGTGGGCGGCAAACGATGCCGAATCGAGCCCCCAGGCCGCCGGATTACACGGCAGCTTCCCAAGCGCCTGCACACAATCACTATGAATGTGCACACGGCCACCCGCCGCCCCCTCCCGCACGGCACCCGCCAAAGCAGCCACGTCCTGCACCGCGCCACTTTCGTTATTCACCGCCTGAATCGAAACAAGCCGCGTAGAATCCGGCAGTTTCGCCAAAGCGGACGGCTGAATATGGCCGCTGGAATCCGGCTTTAGATAGCGGACAGCGACACCAAATTGTTCAAGCGTTTTGAAATTAGCTAAACAGGAAGCATGTTCAATATCGGACGTAACACAGGAAAAAGAACGCGACGAGTGAATGTGCGAAAGCTGCGCCAGAATAACAAGCGCGTTTGATTCGGAACCGCCGGAAGTAAAGTACAGCGTATTGGGCGGGACACCCAGCACCGCCGCGCACCGCCGCCGCGCACCCTCCAGCGCATCCCTGGCCGCCCGCCCCTCCGCATGAGCGGAAGAAGGGTTGCCAAAAGGACAAACATCGCTGTCAGGAAACCGGAAAAACGGCGCAGTCGCCGCCCAGTCAAAATAGGCGCGCGTCAAATCACAAGAGCCTTCCCATTTTGGGGGAGCCGCTCACTTTTCGGTTTCTATAATGTAGTCAACACTGCCAAAACCCTTGGAATCACGATATTCGTAGTTTAAGCAGAGCAAATTGGTATTATTTTCGCTTTCCGCCGTCGTAATAAACACAGCGATAGGCTGAACCACAACGCCGCGCATCCTGCGCTTCCACAGTATCTGGCTTTCATTTTTACCATCGTTGTAAAATTCATACACCTTGGAATCGCGCGACAGCACACCGGAAAGCTCCAGGCGAATAGAACGCACACCAAGTACATCCTCTTGCGAAATAGAAACAATCGGTTCAAAAACACTCGTAATGTTCTTCCCGTTCCGGGTCGCCTTTATGAGTTTACCTTTGACAGTCGTCTGAGCCGACTGCGAAAACACCGAACCTGCCGCGAACATTAAAAGGAACGAAACCGCCGCCGCTTTTTTTGCTAAAGTCATACTAAACCTCTTTAAATAGCCTCATAATGATAAGAGACAAACGTCTCCCTGCTTCAGCCTACACCAAAACAACAAAAATTGTAAAGAGGGCTGCATTCCAGATTTCGGATTTCGGATTTCAGATTTCAGGGGGCAGTTTTTAGAAGCGCTGATTAAATCAAGCATTAAAATAGGGGCGCATCTACCACCCTGCGGGCGGTAGACCGGGCTATCCGCTCCAATCTTTTTGCGTTCCGCAAAAAGTATTTCCGCTTCTATCCCTTGCGCGGCGGGCTCGAAATCCGGCGCAGCCGGATTTCGAGCAGTCTATTTCCAGCTTTTTAGCAGCCCTATGCGGACAGCCGCCCGTTCCCCGGGACTTTTGCCGTAGTAACCGCCGGCGAGAGCCCCCTCAAACGTGCCGTAGGCGGCGTTGGGCAGCACGAGATAGTACACCCCAAACCGCGCGGCATTTTCCGCCGCCCACTGTTTACGCACCGCGTTGGTGTCCTTCCGTATCGAGCCGTCAAAGTCGTCCAGATTGTCGCCGGCGCACAGCACCACCGTGTAACCCTGCTCGCGCACCGAGTCTACACGGGGCGTTTTGTCCGAGGTGCCGGTCTGCAGCAAAACGCGGTCGGCGCGGACACCAGGAAAGCCGAGCGCCCGCAGGTTCTCCGTCGTAGCCGAAAGCACCGAGATAGGCCGGTTGGAAATGTAAAAAATTTCGATACCGTTTTCGGCAAGAAAGCGGCAAAAATCGAGCGCCCCCGGGACAGCTTCCGCCGCCGCCGCGGTACACCACGCTTCCCAGCTTTCCGCGCTCCAGGGGGTATTTTCGTGTACCAGATACGCGGCGTAGGGACTGTTGTCCAAAACCGTCTCGTCAATGTCGAGGACAGCGGCGTACTGCCCCCCCGCCGCTGCCGCCTGCACAGCCGCTCTGCCGGCGTTAAACGCCTGATAGCAGAGGGCGGCATACTCGCCAGATTGCTGCTGCCACACGATAGCCATTGCCGTATCCCGCAATTCCGCGTCCGCGTCCGCTGCCGCGGCAGCAGGTTTTGCCGGGCAGCCGGCAAGGGCCAGAACAGCAGCGGCGAGCAGGGCATACAGGGCGAAAAACGCGCCCGTTTTATGGGTATTCATTATTGTGCATCCTGTTTAATGACAAACGACGGCTCCCAGCGGAAGCGTATCTGAAAGTCGACCCCAGCCTGCTTGCCGTCCGGCGGCGTATATCCGTTGAGCGCGTTGGCAAACTTAATGTTTACCTGCGGCTGTATGTAAAAACTTTTATGCGGTGCATATTTTCCGTATATACCAACCGTTGCCGTATTAATTTCGCCGTCAACTTTTTGGGCAACAAAGCCTGAGTAACTCGAAAGCCCGTCGTACGGCGCGTTTTTATCGGCGCCAAGGCAGGCATCTTTAAGCGTAAAGGTAAGGCCGCAGGCAAGGGGCGAAAGCGGCTTGTATTCAGCATTGATATACACGCCGAGTCCTACGGCGGCACTCTCCGGCGCTTCGGTGCTTTTTATTTTGATGCCGTCTTCGTATATATTTACGATACACGCCGCCTCACCGATAAGCGTCAGGTTTTTAATGCCGGTATACGAAACATATACATCGCCGGTAAGCCGGTATGCGTCCTTTTCGCCGTTAGGCAGCCAGTCGAACAGCGCGCCGCCCGCAACGGTAAGGCCGCCCGCCTTAAAGCGCTCGGCGCTCGCCAAAATCCGCAGCCCCTCCCAATAATGTACCGGTTCGGCGGGCATACCGGACACGGTAAAGAGGTTGGAATCCCAGCGGCGCGGCTGCATGGCAAATACGTTGACCGTAACGCCGGAAATCTTTTGCTGCCAGCCAATACCGTAGTGGCTTTGGTCAAACAAAGCCGGCCCAAAAAACGGCTTGAACTTCCCCGCCCACAGATTGCCCGTTTCCGTCGCCTGCCATTTTGCCCAGGCGTAGTACACTGGACTAGGGCTAAACCACTTAGGCTCGGGGTCGGCGTGGTTGTAGAAGGGCGTGCTGCCCGGCTCGTAATTGCCGCCCCCCGCCGCGCTGTACCCGGGATACCCCCGCGCCTCGATAAAGGCCGTAACCGTACTCACCGTGCCGGTAAATTTGATGCCGGCCTGGTTAAAGTTGAGCGCCCGCGCATTTAGGCCCGTCTCCCCTGCGAACGGGTCGAAGTACACGGGATCGTAGTCCAGCGTGATGTAGGGCTGAACCAGAAGGGTCTGCGCCGCGGCTTTTCGAGCGGGAATCGCCAAGCCAAGCAAAAAGACGCAGACAAGAACAAGAATCGTTTTTTTGTGTTCCATTGGAACCTCCTGAATTGTAATCTCGGAGTATCTATGCGATACCCCGCTACATTCAGAGTATTTGTTTTGTAGGATTGAATAAGCGCACAGCGGCAAAGAGGCGCGAACCGTTAAACCAGGCCTACCCGCAAGCCCTGTTTTTGATACGCGCACCACAGCGCCAATTTTCTTCCATCCGGACTATACCGTCGGCACCGGAATCTCACCGGTTCAGTTCGGACGCATCCGAAGTCGCGGGCTATACCGCCGGTCGGGAATCCGCGCCGCCCTCGACCCACACAAGGCCCGAAGGAAGCGCATACACCCTACCCTGAAAATTGTTACAAAAAGTCTAACGCAGGCTAAAAAATTTGTCCAGTCACCGCAACGCTGATTAAATCGGATTTAAACCGCGAATTACGCGAATGGACACGAATAACGCTAATAATGGCTCTATATTCGTTATAATTCGCGTACATTCGTGGAGTTTTGCTGCGCAAAACTCCATGTTCAAAAACGGCCCGGAGGCGCCGCCATGGATGGCGACGCAAAACGGCGAAGCCGTTTTGCTTATGGATGCGCCGCCATGGATGGCGGCTGTTAGCCAAGTGTGGAGTTTTGCTGCGCAAAACTCCATGTTCAAAAACGGCACGGAGGCCGTTTTTGAACAGCGCAATGCGATTGAAGCGGAAATACTTTTTGCCGCAGGCAAAAAGATTGGAGCGGAAAGCGCGGTGCCCGCCGGCGCTGGCGCCGGCGGGCATGCGCCCAAAAATGCGGCTACTGGACAAAAGGGTTTTTTTCGGGGATACTGGGGCTTATGGGTGTGGCGGCTTTGAGGCCGGCATCTGGTAGTCTTGGCCGGTTTGTACGGAAAGGGGGTGATGGTTTGTATGGCGCATATTGTTGTTGATGATAGCGAAGCCCTGGAGCGGGCGATTAAGCGGTTTAAGCGTATGGTCGAAAAAGAGGGTATTATCCGCGAGTATAAAAAACGGGAATACTTTGAAAAGCCTTCTACGATACTCAATAGAAAAAACAAGGCTCTCCGCAGAAAATTGATGAAAAAAACTCGGAGGACTCGCTCCGAGTACTAAGGAAGCACTGATTAAATGCCAACGAGCATTTAATCAATGCTTCTTACCCGTAATTGCGTAATGAAATGAGCAATTACAAAGGGCAATGCGGATTAGATTCGATTTAATCAGCGTTGCCCTAATGGCGCGCTGGTTAAACTGGTGTTCTCCGGCTTAACCGGTGCCGCCCAGGGGTGTTTATGGGTATTATTACTATTAGCCGCGAGTTGGCCGCGCTGGGTGATGAAACGGCACGCGAGGTGGCCCGGGTGTCGGGCTTCCGGCTTGTTGATAAAAAAGTTCTTGAAAAGCGTATGTGCGCCTGCGGGGGAGAAAGCGAGGTTTTTAGGCTGTATGATGAGCGTAAGCCGCCGTTTTTTTCTAATATGTCCGGCGCGCGTGATATGTATCTGCACTATCTTAAAACGGCGATTCTGGAGGAGGCTGCCGCGGGTTCTTGTGTGTTTATCGGCAGGGGGGCGGCGGCGGTGCTGAAGGGGCTGGCGGGTGTGCTGCCGGTGTTTCTGTTGTCGCCGCGCGCGGTGCGGGTCGAGCGGGTGCGCGGGTATTTTCAGTGCGACGAAAAAAAAGCGTGCGCTATTATTTGTCATAGCGACAGCGAGCGTGCCGGTTTTCACCGGTATTTTTTTGATGTTGAATGGCGTGATACGGCGAATTACCGACTGGCGCTTAATACGGCGGCTGTTTCGCCAGCGCTGGCGGCGCGGCTTATTGATGGCGCGCGGGCGTTGCTGTTTGACGAGCTTTCCGAGGCGGCGTGCGCGGACGGGCTGCGGGATTTGGCGCTGGCGCAGCGGGTTATTCACCATATTGTGTACGAGCGGGCGCTGCCGGTTCAGTTTTTGGATGTTGTAGTGAAGGACGGTGCGGCGTGTTTGTACGGGGCGGCGCAGGCGGTTACGGTTACGGCGGCGGCTGAACAGGCAGCTGGCGAGGTTCCGGGTGTGGTGTCTGCCAGTTCCGAAATCCAGGTTGTGCAGGATTTTTCGGTTTTTCATTAAGTACGCGCTATGGGGTATTCTGTTTTTTCCGCCGGCAGGGATTTGTTGTATCTTGCCGCCGCGTTGCTCGGTACGGCGGCGGGGTTGTTTTCCGCCGCTTTTTTCCCGTCCAGGACACATAGCCAGCGCAGCCGCGATATAACGGCCGCTTTTTATGTGGTGTCGGCGGCGGTTGCTGCCGCGGGCGGGGCGCTCTGCGTACGCCAGGATTTGTTGTTCACCGCGGGTGTGCTGCCGTGCGCGGGTGTGATTGCGCTGGTGTTCTTCGCCGCGTTTCTGTTTTCCGCAGTTCTGCGTTTTACGCTTTTTATCATTATC
>JAITGR010000037.1 GCA_031280455.1 Spirochaetaceae bacterium | reverse complement strand
CGGGCAAAAAATTCTTCCGGCGGGATAATGTCGCCGTCGTCGGCGGCTTCCTCGTATTCTTCAATAAGATGCGGCGGTATTTCGCCTATGAACGGGCTGGATGAGCATACAATATTCTGCTGGGCGCGCTTGCGGCTGGCGCAGCTTGTTATAAAAAGTTTGTCCCGCGCCCGCGTTATCGCCACGTAAAACAGGCGGCGCTCTTCCTCCATGGCCGCCGCGCCAGCCGGACGCGCCGCGCCAGCCGGACACGCCCCGTCGCCGCCCTCCCCGTCGCCGCCCTCCCCATCGCTGGCCGCGGCGTCGTCCATACTGCGCTTGTGCGGCATAATCCCGTCTTCGGCGCCGGCAATGAACACGACGGGAAACTCCAGCCCCTTGGCGGCGTGTATCGTCATAAGATTTACCTTGCCCTTCGCCTCGCCTGATTCCTGGTCGCCCTGACTTAAAAGACTTACGCGGTTCAGGTACGGATACAGCGACGGGTCCAGGTTGTCGGGGTTTTTCTCCCAGTTTTCGATAGACTCAATGAGTTTTTGGATGTTGAGGAATTTCCAGCGCGCCAGTTTTTCGTTTTTACTGTACTCGCCAACAAGATACGACCAGTAATCAACCGCGTCAACAAGCGCCCGAACCTTGCCCGAGAGCCCCCGCGGCTTGAGTATGATTTCGCGCTGCGCCTCTATTAACGACATAAATTCGTCAATCTCGGTCTGGTCAGGCAGCTCGAACAGCGCGTCCTGCTGGTAGCGCATCGCGGACATCGCGTCCCAGAGCGGCGTCCCGTCCTTTTTCGCCCGCTCCGTTATTTTTTCAATAGTGCTTTTGCCTATACCGCGGCGCGGCGTGTTAATAACGCGCAAAAGCTGCACGTCGTCGTCAGTGTTGCCAATAAGCCGCAGGTAACTCAAAACGTCTTTTATTTCTTTGTACGAATAAAAACTGGTGCCGCCGGACACTATGTACGGGATGTTGTGCTCCAGCAGAGCTTCTTCTATGCGCTGCATAAGCGAATTCGTGCGCAGCAGTATGCCAAAATCGTTGTAGCGGTATTTTTCCCGCATCGCAAGGTCGAGTATGCGCTGGGCGATAAAATCCGCCTCGTCGTCTTCGGACGGCGGAAAAAACAACGCTATGGGCTTGCCGCCGGCCTGCCCGCTCCACAACTGCTTGTCTTTTCGGTTTTTGTTGTTGGAAATAACGCCGTTGGCCGCCTCCAGTATCGTGCTGGTGGAGCGGTAGTTTTGCTCCAGTTTGATTTCGTGTACGGCGGGGAAGTCGCGTTCAAAGTTGACAATGTTTTGATAGTTCGCCCCGCGCCACGAATATATCGACTGGTCGTCGTCGCCGACCACGCACACATTGCCGTCCTCGCCGCCAGAAAGCTGCTTCATCAGGTTATATTGAATAAGGCTGGTATCCTGAAATTCGTCAACCATGATGTAGCGGTAGCGCGCGCGGTATTTTTCCAGGATTTCCGGCACGCTCTGAAACAGGGCGAGCGGCAGCGTGAGCAAGTCGTCAAAGTCGAGGGCGTTGTACACTTTCAGGTTGTGCTGGTAGGCCTCGTACACCGCCCGCCGCTCGTTGTCCGAACCGTCCGTTTCCCAGCGCGCAAAGCCGGTTTTTATCGCGGAAAAGCGCGCCCCCAGTGCGTACAAGTCGGCGCCCTCGCCTATGGCCGCCTGCGCGCCGCATTCCCGCAGCGCGTCTTTTATCGCCTGGGTGCGGTCAGATTCGTCATATATCGAAAAATTGCGCCGGTAGCCGAGCGCTTCAATTTCCGAGCGCAGTATGTGCACCCCAAAGGCGTGAAACGTTTTGACGGTGAGGCTTTTAAGCGGGCGTCCGGTAAGCTCTTTTACCCTGGTTTCCATTTCGGCGGCGGCTTTGTTGGTAAACGTGAGCGCCAGGATTTCGGACTGCGGAATGCCGCGTTCCAGCATGTGCGCTATGCGGTAGGTGATGACGCGCGTTTTGCCGGAACCGGCGCCCGCTATGATGAGCAGGGGCCCTTCCAGGCGGCGCACCGCTTCGCACTGGCGGGGATTCAGGCTCGCGTCGAGGTTAAGCCGGCTCACTACAAACGCAGGAGGAGCCCGGCAAAATGGGTAATCGCCTGCAGCGCGGCCAGCGTGCCGGCAAGCGCTGCCATTGACACAACAAGGCTGGTTTTGTACTTAACAACACGCCGTGGAAAGAAAACGCGCGTTACCTTGTAGATAACCGGCGCGCTCACCATGTCGATAGCCCGCCAAAACGGGGAATAGTAGGTATCGGCGTTGATAATGTAGGCGACCAGGCGCAGGCCGGTTATGACTGAAAAGAGGCCGAACAGGAACGAAAACGCGGTCGCTATGGTGGATATGCCGATATAGGCGACAACCGGCACGCTGACGCGGCCAAGGTCGGCCAGCACCATGGCGATATTCCCCGCGATTGCCAGCAGAACGAACGCCGCAATAGGCGAAAAATCCATATTGCCAACGCGGAAAAAACGCAGGCCGCTGAACATGTAGATGAAGGGGTCGGTAATGTGGCTTAAAATCCGGTATGGCCGCCCAAAGTTGACGCCGGGAAACCAGGTAAGAATGATGCGTATAAACACGAGCGTTGAATAAATGCTTATCGCGGCGCTCAATACCTTGAAAATTGGTGTAAATGCCATGTTTTGCCTCTTTAATTTAGCCGGCTGCAGCCGCGCTTGCGTTAATGATGCCTTCCGCGATTTTTACGGACGCTATTTTGACAGAGAGCGCATCGTTCGGCTTTATCCGTTCCGCCGCGCCATAGACGGCTATATGCAGTTCCAGCGCAAGGCAGGGGATGCAAACGAGCGCGTGCGGTCCTTTACGCTCCAGAACAACGGCCTCCCATTCAGAACCAATTTTATCGGAAAGAAAGACCCGTGTCCAATGGGCAGAGGCCGCCCGTTCGGCGCGGGTTGCCGCCTGCGCGGCGCGCTCGCACACAGCCAGACGCGCCAGCATTTGGTCTTCGTCCAGCGGCGCGCGGCCTGCAAGGCTGGCGCGTATCTGCTGGTGGCAGAGCAAGTCGGTGTAGCGGCGCAGCGGGCTGGTTACCTGCGTGTACACATCCAGCCCCAGCCCCCAGTGCAGCCGCGGGCTGGAAGAAAGCTGGCGGGGACGCATACAGCGCCGCAGCTGATAAAAGCCCGCGAGCCCCGGGGCCAAATCGCGGGGAACCTCGCCGGTTTCCTGGCTGACAAACGGAAACGGCAGCCGCCGTCCCAGCGCCCACTGCGCCGCGCCCTCGCCGGCCAGCAGCATACACTCGCGGACAATCACGCCGGACTTGTACGCCGTCTGCTGCTCTATCGACACCTCGCCGCCGTCAAGCCGCACCCGCGCCTCGGGAAAGTTGAGTATCGACGCGCCCGCGTTAAGGCGGCGTTCAACATTATCCCGCGCTATCTGGTCCAGCGCGGCCAGCGTCTGGCCGGCTGCGCCGCCGCAATCGCCGTGCAGAACCGCGTCCGCACCGGCGTAACTCATGCGCGTAACGCGGACACCGGACGGAAACACGCTGGTTTCCACCGGAAAACACTGCGCGTCCAGCTTCAGTTTGAACGTCAGCGCCGGCGACGTTTCGCCAAGCCCCAGCGCGTAGTACGCCAGCGCCTGGTCGTGCAGCATACGGTTGACACCCTCCGGCAGATACACCGTCGCGCCCCGCCCCCGCGCTTCGACATCCGCTTCGCTATCCGGCAGCACACCGGCGGCAGGGTCGGCTATGTGGACATAGAGCGTGCGCGCGCCGTCTTCCAGCGCAAAAGAAAGCGCGTCATCGGGGTCGGCGCTGTCCTCGTTGTCAATCGCGTACGCACCAAGGTGGCGCAAATCGACGCGGCTTTCTTCAGGAGGCGGCGGCACCGGCGCTTTGGCAGACTTCAGACTCACCCCCTCCCGCGCCGGAAACGGGTCGGCAAACACATCCCACACCCCCGTTTGCAGCAACAAGCGGTGCGCGTCCTGCGGCGTTTCGGCAAAGCCCGCCTCTCGCAGCGCGCGGCTTTTCGCCGTTTTACCCAGCGCCAGCGCCTCGACATCCTGCAAAAAAACCAAATCCGCCGGCAAATCGAGCGTGCGGGATTTTAGACGCTCCAGAAACGCGTGGCGTTTTACGTCTTCCTCCGCCCTGGCGGCCCGCCCGTCCAGCACCGCGCGAATAGCCGCCTCGTCTTTGGGGACAATCGCGTCGACCGAACCGGAAAAATACACCCCGTCAGCCAGC
>JAITGR010000233.1 GCA_031280455.1 Spirochaetaceae bacterium | reverse complement strand
TTCGACTGCTTCGGCTTTTGGACGGCGCGGCTTACCCTCGTGCGGGAAGAGGCGGCGCGGCTGTGCGTTACCGTCCCGCCGCTCGAACTTCCGGCTGCCGCGCGCGCCCAGCACGGCGGGGACGGCGGACGGGACGAGCGCCGCGCGGTCAAAAGCCCCGAACTGCTGGACAACCGCGCCTACATCCCGGGGGACGACCCGCGCCGCATCAATTGGAAACTGTACGGCCACAGCGGCGACCTGTATGTGCGGACAGAAAGCGCCGACCGCCCCCCCCGCGCCTGTCTAACCTTGATTGTCGACACGGAATTTGACGGCGCGCTTTTTACGCCCACCGCCGCCCGCGCCGCCGTGGATGCCCTGTGCGCCGCCGCCCTCGCGTTTGCCCGCGACGCGCGGCGGCACGGCGATGCGGCGCACATCTTGTATACCAGGCCGCCGCGTCCGCTGGACACGCCGCATCTGCGGCCGCAGGAATGTTCGCCGGAGGCGGACGCGCATACCTTGGCGTATCCGGCGGCGCTCCCGCTGGGTACCGGCCGCCTGCCGCCGCCCTCGCCGGACGCCCTGCCGCATCTAGCAGAGGCGGCGCCTCTGCTAGATGCGGTGTACTTCGCCCTGCCGCGTACGCGAATGCCGGCCTCGGCGCTGGAGCGTTTTACGCGGGGCTGGCCGGCCACGGGGCGGCTCGCGGTGGTTTTTATCTGCACAAATGACGCGCTCTCCAGCGCGGCGCGCGAAAATGTCCGCTGGTGCGGCGGTAAAGAAGGTGTGTATGCGGACGCAATGCGCGTGTAATGGCTCGCCGGCCTTTTTTTTAAGGAGCGCCGCCTGTTTTATGCTGCTGTACCAGGCGGCTTTTATCGCCGGCGAGCTTGCCCGCGGGCCGCTGTTCTGCGCGGCGCTCGTGCAGGCGTTCGCGCTCGGCTGCGCGCTCGCCATGTATGGCGCCGCGCTGGGGGGCGGGGGGCGCTTTTCCGCGCCGTGCGCGCTGGCGATTATGCTCGCCGTGCCGCACGCTGTCCGCGCCGCCTTCGCGCTTGCGCGGGTTTTCGCGTACATGCACGCCGGCGCGGCCACGGCGGCGGCGTCCTCTGCGGCGGCATTTCTCCCGTTCGACGCGCTCTTGCTTGCCTACGACCGCGCCGCGTTTGTGTTTGTGCTGCCCTTTTACTGGTTTGCCATAACAAGTTACTTCGCGCTTCGTTCCGCAAAGGCTGTCCGGCGCGCGGCATTTGCCGACATTGTGCTGTTCTGCCTTATGTTTACGGTGTGGAAAAGCGGCGCGATAAGCGTGTACAAGTGGCCGGTACTCAAACTGTTCGTGTTCTGCGCCGTGCTTTTTTTGGAACTGCTGGCGATAAGCCTTGCGACGCTCGCCCGCGCGCGGCAGAACGCGGACGCTCTTGCGCCGTCCGGCTTTGGGCGGGGGGCTGTGCGCGCCGAGCGGGTTTCGGTCTGCGGCCTTCTTGTGCTGCTTGCCGTAATTTCCGGCGGCGCGCTTTTTAAGCCGCTCAACGAGCGCGAACTGGAAAGCGGCGGCGGTCTTTTGCAGAGCAAGCTCTTCAGTTTCGACTTTGCGCCCTTCCTGCGGCTGGAAAACGAAATCACGATGAACGACGACCTGGTGTTCATTGTGCGGAAAAAAAGCGAAGCGCCCGCCGGCAGGCTGGACGACGACTGGCTTTCCGGCGCCGATTTCTTTTCGGACTTGCCGGATTTGTACGCTATCGAAGACCGCCACTCGCTTATGCGCCGCTTTGTGCTTTCGGCCTATGATTCAAAAAACGGCTTTACCCGCAGCGAAACGGTGGACGAGCGCGCGCAGAGGCGGGCGCTCCCCGCGGCAAAAATGACCCGCGACGCGGGGCCGGAAAAAAAGCGCGCGCTGTTGGAACAGGAATACTACATGGTCAACATCGACAGCGAGGCGCTGATTGCGATTAGCGAGCCGCGGCAGGTGGCGCTGTTTGAACGCTGGAACGCTTCGTCGTTCAAGTCGGCGTACAAGGTGGAAAGTTTAACCAGCGAGGCAACCCGCCGCGATCTGGCGCAGGCGGCGTTTCCGGCGGCGGGGCTTGGCGCGGCGGGGCTCAGCGCGGAGGATCTGGCCTGGTACACAGCGTTTGCCGACCCCAAAAAAGGGCCGGGCGCGACGGAAAAGCGCATTCAGGACCTGAGTCTCGCGCTGTCAGGCCACACGGAAAATTACTGGGAAAAAATTCAGAGCCTTTTTCTGTACCTAAAATACGGCGACTATTTGTACAGCCTTAAACCCGGAATCGCGCCGGACGGCGACCAGCTTGCGTACTTTCTGTTTGACGGCAAAAAGGGCTACTGCTCGTACTTCGCGTTTGCCTTCGCGTCCATGCTGCGTTCAATTGGCGTGCCTTGCCGTGTCGCAGTCGGGTTTTACTCGGACAATTCCGCCGAACGGCTGGGCTTTTATCCGGTTACCGCCAACATGGCACACGCCTGGGTAGAGGTCTGGTTTCCCGAATACGGCTGGATTGAATACGACCCCACAACGGAACAGTACGCGCCGGACGAGCAGTGGAGTTTCGGTTCGCCGCCGCCTGATGAACTTTTGGAACGTTTAATGAAAGAAATCCTGGACAATCACGCGGCGCTGACGGAAAAAGCCGCGCCCCCGCCAGCCGCGGGACGGCAGACGGGCACCCTCCGCGAGCAGGCGGC
>JAITGR010000215.1 GCA_031280455.1 Spirochaetaceae bacterium | reverse complement strand
CGGCTATTATAATAGTAGAAATGATTACCACTTTTACCGAGCTGATTACATCATCAAGGCTGGGCCAGATTACTTTTCGTAACTCGGCGTGGGACTCTTTAATAAACTGCACAATCTTTTTCAAAATACACCTCTTCAATTATTCCAGCGGGCAAAGCCTCAATATCCAGGGGCAGTAGGTTTCCCTTCCGCGTAAAAACATCCTGTTTTTCCGCTCCAGGCCGGGGTTTTGCCCTTCCGCCGCCATCCCTGGCGGCTTTTCCGCTGACGCGGCGGGCAAAACCCTTCAAAACCTACTGCCTCAATAATCAGGGGCAGTAGGTTTCGAACCCACGACCTGCGGTTTTGGAGACCGCCGCTCTACCAACTGAGCTATACCCCTCTTTAATAGGCCGTTGTTCGCGGAACCGGCCTTATTTTATTTTTGTTTCCTTGTGCAGCGTATGCTTGCGGTCAAATGGACAATACTTCATAAACTCCAGCTTTTCCTGGGTGTTGCGCCGGTTTTTCTGGGTCGTATAGTTTTTACGCTTGCATTCACCACACTGCAGGGCGATAAGCTCTACCGCTGTTTTTTTACTTGCCATACCTTGCTCCTTTCGTTGCAGCCCTCGACCAGAATCGAACTGGTGACCTTATCCTTACCATGGATACGCTCTACCGACTGAGCTACAAGGGCATAATAAACCGCCTCCAACACCAACTAGTCTCAAATAACGGTGCCATAACCCTACCAGAAAGTATTATTTTATGTCAAGAGCGGGGCGGCACTACTTGCGCGCATGCGTTAACCGCCATCGTTAATCATGCCTACAAAAGTGATTCTGCCAAACCCCGGGCCGCTGTGTCCTGTTTCTACACCGCCCAACGGCGACGGCATTGATTCTATGCCGGATTTTATAACCATGTGCGTAAATACTTTGTTCGTCCACGATGTTGCTTTGGAAACGCTGTTTTCGGCGCCGTCTTTTTCGGAAAAGCCCCCCGGGATTTTTGTGGCGATACAGCCCGGGTAGCCGGAAATGTACGACGAGCCGCCGCCGCCGCCGCCGTTGTTGCCGGACTGCCCCCCCGACCCGCCGCCGAACCAGCCGCCACCGCCGCCGCCGACCACTTCGACCTCGTTAAGCCCCACACGCGGCGAACCGCCATAGCCAAAAGAACCGGCGCCGCCGTTTAAGCCGGCAGAACCGCCGTTCCGCTGCTGGCCGCCGCGGCCAAAATCCAGCCCTTCGCCGTTGAACCCCGACAGCACGCCGCCGGAGCCGCCGTTAAAGCGCTTGTTGGGACCAGTCGCCCCCGAAGTTGTCGACCAGCGCGCATCGCAGCCGCCCCCGCCGCCGCCGGCCACCATGATGCGGGACGCAAGCCCCACGGCATCGGCGCTGTTTACCGTGCGGACATCGGTCGCCCCGCCGCCGCCGCCGGCATTTTGCGCCAGGCCGCGGCCGCCGCCGTTAAAGCCGCCGTTCGCTGCGCCGCTCCGCGCCCCGCCCGTATACAGAAAAAGTTTTTCGTTGGCAAACAGAAAAATGTTGCCTTTGGTGTACGCCCCGCGGCCACCGTACCCTTTGCCGTTCAGAATTTCAACATCCCCGCCCTGCGCGCCCCACAACTCCACACGGTACCAGCCGTTTTCCGGCACGGTAAACGATTGGACGCTGCCACCGTCGGCGGCAGCTGAATTCGACTCCAGCGCCGGAAGGAGCGCCCAGAGCGCGTACACCTTTGTATTGGCGGAAACGTGCGCTCCGGTAAACATATCGCCGCCGGAAGCGCCGGTCATCCAGCGCACAAAACTCCAGCCCGCGCGGACAGGCGGCACGGGCAGCGTAACGGCGGTTTCCGGCACGGTTACAAAACCCGGCGCGTTCAAAACGCCGGTATATTCCCCCGCCTCGCCGTAGTTTAACTCGTACTGAACTTTGTACTCATTCGCCGCCCAGCGCGCGTACACGTTGAAGTACACGTCGCCGGCGGGATTTTTTTCGTCCTGGGCAATGCCGGACGCGCCCGAAAACGCCGTGCCGCCGCCGTCTGCCTGGGTGTACCAGCCGGTAAACGTATAGCCGGGCAGGGAATGGTACGCGGGTTCTTCAGGATTTTCAGTATTGGGGAACGAGGCGGCGGGGACGTAATACTTGCCGTCGTCGTTTGCGTAGGCATATTTTGTTTCGGCCTGCCCTTCAACCAGGTTGAACACAACAAGCTGCGCGTCTTCGGGGGCGCGCTGCCACAGCGCCGTCAGCGTAATGTCGCCGCTGATGGTGGTATGCGGCCCAAAGACCGAATACGGCGGCAGCGGGGCGTCGTCCGGCACTTCGGCATAGTCGTCTTTGTGCGCGTCCGTGGGCATGACAACCCACGACAGGAAGGTCAGCGGCTTCGCCGGTGTGCCGCCTGACTCGGCGCTTTCGTTCTTGTGCGGAATGACGGCGGGCATCGCGCGCTCGCTGGCGGCGATGGTGCGGCTGGGGTACTGCACAACGTAGTACGGCAGCTCGCCGGCCTCGCTGTCTTCGGCGGGGAAATACGCAAAACCGGCAACGTCCGCGCCAAATGGCCAAGCGCCGCCGTTCGTGTCAAAAAAAATCTTCCATTTTTTCCCTTCCCAGTGCATAAAAACCGTTATGCTGGTTTCCAGCACGGTTTCCGCCGTAAAGCGTTCACCGGCCTGGGCTTCGGTCCACCACAGGCCGGTTTCGGTCTGCGGCTCGTGGAATTCCCGCGGGCTGTAGAGCCGGGGTATGTTCTCTGCCGGTATTTTGTAGTCATTTTCGCGCAGGGCAAGTTCCACAACGGGCGCGGTGTCGCCGTCGTGTTGCTTAAAGGTAACGGCGAACGCATTGGGCGGATTTTCGCGCCACAGCGCAAACAGCCGCATATCCCGCTCTGTCAGCGTGCCGGACGTTATGCGTCCTTCCTGCGGCGTTTTTTCGCCGGGGGTGAGCGGCGGACGGGCGCTTGTGTACCAGCCGGCGAGGCTAAAGCCTTTTAGCAACGGCGGCTTGGACGGGAACGCGAACGGCCCGCCTTTGGGGGTGGCGCTGACTATCTCCCACTGGCTCACCCCCGACCATTCGCCGCCGTTCGGGTCGAAAACGACCTGCACCATGCCGGAATTGTCGGCGGGGATTTCCACGCCGTCCGGTGTAGTCTGCGGGTTGATGCACGAGAAACACAATGCCAAAAGAACGGCCGCCACCAGCGCACGCGGCCACACAAAAAAGGTCATATCGGAATTCCTACTAACAAACATACCAAAAACTGCCGTTACAATCAAGCACGGCACGGCGCAACGTAAAGGCCAGGGCGAGCGCACTATAGTTGTCCTCGCGATGAGAAATAAACCATGGAAGGCACGGAAACCACGCGGAAAGAGACCGCAATTCCGTGCCATTTCCGCGTTTTCTGTGGTTTAATTCCGATTTTCAGCGTTGCCCGACCTTTTATTCGTGTCTATTCGCGTAATTCGCGGTTAATTTGGTTTAATCAGCGTTTTCATAGAGGTATTTTCTGGTAAAACTATTACGCGCTCGCCCTGCCCCCGTGATTGCGCCCTCTTGCTGCTATTGATAAATTTGGCTATAGTTTTAAACGGCTTGTTTGAACGGCGGGGTGCGTATGCGGGATTGTTCCGCAAGGCGCATGTTGTAAAGGAGGGCCAGGTTGAAAACACTATATAAAATGTTGTCTGTGGCGCTGTTGGCTGGTGTGCCGGCCGTTTCCGTGGTGATGGCGCAGGAAGTTACAGTGGAGGATTCTTACCTGCAAACCACGCAAAATATCATGGTGATTGACGAATTTAGCAATTCTTCCGACAGGGAGCACAAGATGACGGCGGTGCGGAGTATTGAAGAGTTGCTGAAGAAGGGCGAGCGGCCTGATGAAGCGCGCGCTATTCTTGCGCGGCTGTCGCTTGAAGGGACGCTGAACAAGGATATAAATAACGGCAGGGTTATGAATAATTTCCCCGAAGTTCGTGAGCGGGCGGCGCGTGATTTGGGGGATTTTCCCGGTCCGGAGGCGGTTAAGGCGCTGGGGCAGATTATTATTAACGAAAAAGAGTCCGCCGTGCTTTCTGCCGCGATTGATTCGCTTACTAAATTAAGTGCTTTTGATAATGAAACGCTGAATATTGTTCAGTTTATTTTGTACCAATACAACGCGCTGGCTAACGACAGCCGGCTGGCGAATTCGCTGCTTAACTACTACGATAAATGTCCACCCAAGGCTGCTGTTATGTCGGCCTTGTCCACTATACGCGACAATCCGCGCTATGTTTCTACCATAAAGCACCGCGCCGAACAAATCTTTAAACGGAAAGGTAACCGGCCATAGGGAGCCGCTCCCCCGTAGACACACTCTGCCGCGTTGGAGTATCCTTAAGTCTCATGAGCCGGCGGATTTTTGCGCCGGTATCGGGCAATAGCGCAGTTGGTTAGCGTACAAGTCTGGGGGACTTGGGGTCGGCGGTTCGAATCCGCCTTGCCCGATATTGGAGAAACGGCTATGCGGCGGTTTCTCCCCGTAAAAATCGAGAAAATCACGACATTTCGGCATTTTCCTGGATGACGCTCGCGGTGAGGCGGCCGCGCGCGGGGCGTATGTGCAGAACGTCGCCGCGCAGAACATCAGTGTCCGCTTTTACCACCGCGCCGGTGCGCGTGTTGGTTACTATCGAAAAGCCGCGTTCCAGCACGGCGAGCGGGCTTGCGGTTTCCAGCGCCAGCGTCTGCATTTCCAGCCGGGTGCGCGCTTGTGTCAGACGCTCGTTCAGCGTGTCCAACAACGCTTCTTTCGCGTCGTCCAGGCGCACAAGCCGCGGCTGCAAAATGCTTCTAAAGCGGCGCTCAATTTCATCGGGAGTAAACGGCTTTATCAGAAGGCGGCCTGTTCCGCAACGCGCGCGCAGTACCTGGTGCAGGGCGGCGGTTTCGCTGCGAACCCACGCGAGCGCCGCGCCGCGATTTTCGCTGACCAGTTCCGCCGCCGCCGAGGGGGTCGGCGCGCGCAGGTCGGCGGCAAAGTCGGAAAGCGCCCAGTCGATTTCATGGCCGACGGCGCTGACGACGGGTATGGCGGACGCGGCCACCGCGCGGACGACGCACTCTTCGCTAAACGGCAGCAAGTCTTCGATAGAGCCGCCGCCGCGCCCGACTATCAGCACATCGCACAGGTTCCACCGGTTTGCCTGCTCGATTCTGGCGGCAATAACCGGCGCGGCCTCGGCCCCCTGCACCGGCGCGGGGAGTATGCGCACCAAAAGCCCCGCCGCCCGCCGCCAGAGGACGTTGAGTATGTCCCGCACCGCCGCGCCGGTAGGCGAGCTTACAACGCCGACGCAGCGCGGGAAGCGCGGCAGGGGCTGCTTGCGCTCCTCGGCAAACAGCCCTTCTTCGGCCAGCGCGCGCTTGCGCTTTTCCAGCATGGCAAGAATGTCGCCGGCACCGGCCAATTCCAGCGACTCGCAGATAATCTGGTAGCTGCCGCGCTGCGGGTACACGGAAATGCGCCCCTGCGCGCGTACCAGCATCCCGTCTTTCGGCTGAAACGTGAGCGCGCGCAGGCTGTTCTTGAACATGACCGCCGAAATCTGGGCGGCGGCGTCTTTCAGCGTAAAGTAGAGGTGCCCCGTACTGGACGG
>JAITGR010000214.1 GCA_031280455.1 Spirochaetaceae bacterium | reverse complement strand
TTATATGGCGTTTTTTATACATGTGTGTCAAAATAACCCTAAAATTGGCTTGAAATGCCGAAAATCCGCATGGATGCCTGCCCAAAGTGCTTCGCACTTTGGGCTTGTAGTTTACGCTTTGCGTAAACTACAGCAAGGTCAAAACGCCATGGATGGCCGCCATGGATGGCGGCTGGTGTCCAATTCTGCATAGTTTGGCTTTGCCAAACTATGCAAGCCTAAAATCCGCACGGATGGGCGGCATGGATGCCGCCTGGTTACCATGTGTGGAGTTTTGCGTATGCAAAACTCCATAAGCAAAAACGCCATGGATGGCGTTTTTGCGCCGCGCAAGCGATTGCAGTGGAAATACTTTTTGCCGGAGGCAAAAAGATTGGAACGGAAAGCGCGGTGCCCTGCCCGCAGGGGAGGGCATGCGCCCAAATTTAGCTTATTTCGCCCATGCGTTCGGCGGGGGATACGATTTCGGTTACGCGGACGCCGAAGTTCTCATCGATGACGACGACTTCGCCTTTGGCTATGGGGACGTGGTTTACCAGAATGTCGACGGGTTCGCCGGCGAGTTTGTCGAGTTCTATGATGGTGCCTTCGCCCATGGACAGGATTTCTTTTATGAGTTTGCGGGTGCGGCCAAGTTCGACGGTCATTTCCATGAATACGTCCATGAGGAGGCCGATGTTGCCTTGTTCACGGCTGGTCATGTTGCCGCTGAGGCCGGGGAATTGTACTGGCTGGACGCCGGGTGTTTGCGAGTATACGCCGGAGCCTATGCCGCCCATCCCGCCGCCGCCGCCGGCTGGTCCGCTGCTGGGGGGGGGCGCGCTCGCGGCGCGTATGGCTTGGGCTATGGCGCTGGAGACGGCCGCGCTCATTATTTCCCAGATCTTGTGGTCGGCGCCGTCGCCCAGGTCGAGTTTGTAGCTTGCCTGGGTGAAGTCGCCGGCAGGGAGGGCGACGGTTCCTTTGGCGATGTTCGCGGCTTCTGGTGGTATGTAGGCTATGTTCTTGTTGCCGTTTTTGTTGGTGAGGGAGGTTGTCTCGGTGCCAACAAGCTGCGATATGGCTTCGCCAATGACGGACCTGGCCATTTCGTCCAGGGTTATGTTCTCTTCTTTGTTCATGAGGCTGGCGATGCGTTTTGCGGTGTCTTCGCCCATTACAAAGAGGTGTTCGCCGGGGAAGCCGGAATTAAAGTCCACTTTTACGGTGGTTACGGTGTCCGGCAGTTCGGCGAGGAAGCTGTCGCGGGTCGCGGGCGCTACGTTGGGCGGCGAAAATGTTACTGGTACGCCGGTTACTGCTTGCAGGTTGGCTGAGTGTGCGTCGACGGTGCCGGCGAGGCAGTCTCGTACTGCCGCGATGTCGTTTGTCGAGCCAGCGGCTGCTGCTCCGCCGCCGCCTGTTTTGCCGCCGCCGCCTCCTCCGCCTCCGCTGAGTAGTGCGTCTATTTCTGCTTGTGATAAGGCTCCGTCGCTCATAAAAATCCCTCTCCCGCGTCTCCAAATTCTTCCAAATCGCCCGCGTCTATGTCGCCTAATTTTTGGGTGATTTGTATTGCCATTTTTTTACCGACTATGCCCGGCTTACAAAAGAATTTTGTTTTTCCGGGGTTTTTCTTTCCGCCGCCTATGCTCAACGTAAACGGGTCGCCCACTTTTACGGTGTTGAGTCTGACCATATCGCCTATTCGCAGCGCGAGTACGTCGCGTACCGGTATGTTGATTTTCCCGATTTCGGCTACTACATTAACATCGACAGTTACGAGTTTGTCCTTGAGGATGTTCAGGTTTTCTATGTTGGTTCCTTGCCGCGCTGTCGCGTACCAGAATTGGGCGGATAGTTTGCCGATTATGGGTTCGATTGTAAGGTAGGGTATGCAGAAGTTCATCATGCCTTCGATTTCGCCTACTTTTGTTTCCAGGGTTACGAGTACGACCATTTCTGTCGGCGGCACAATTTGCGCGAATTGGGGGTTGGTGTCGATTTGTCCCAGGCGGGGGCGCAGGTCTATTACTTGCGCCCAGGCTTCGCGCATGTTGCCGAGTATGCGGACTATGATGCCTTCCATGACAGATTGCTCTATGTCTGTTAGTTCGTGCTGGTTCTTGGTTCCTTCGCCGGTTCCGCCAAAGAGGCGGTCTATGATAGAAAACGTGATTGTCGGGTCGATTTCGAGTATCGCGTTTCCTTTTAATGGGTCCATGTTGATTATGGCAAGGGTTGTCGGCGTTGGTATGGAACGGATAAATTCTTCGTAGGTAAGCTGGTCGACTGACGCAACGTGGACGTGTACCATGCTGCGCAGGTTGGCCGATAGTGCTGTCGTGGTTAGGCGCGCAAAGGTTTCGTGCATTATTTGAACGGTGCGTATCTGCTCTTTGGAAAATTTGTCGGGTCTTTTGAAGTCGTATATCTTGATTTTGCGAGAATCGGTCGCGGGCTTAAAATCCTGTTCGGCATCTGTTTCGCCTGCGCTTATTGCGCTTAATAGTTGGTCAATCTCGTCCTGCGACAAAACCTCAGTCATGGCAGTATTGTACGGTGTCCGGTAGGCGGGTGTCAAGAGCGCGCGTTGCGGTTCCCTTTTTGGGCGCATTTCTTGCGCTCCGCGCAAGAAACCGGGCTATCCGTTCCAATCTTTTTGCCTGCGGCAAAAAGTATTTCCACTTCTATCCCTTGCGCGGCTAACAGCCGCCATCCATGGCGGCGCACCCGTGGCGTTACCCAAACAGTACGCGGTAACAGCAGTAGAAAAACGGCGCGGCAAACGCCAGCGAATCGACCGAATCCAAAATCCCGCCGCGCCCGGGCATAATGCCGCCGGAATCCTTTACGTCCGCGCTCCGCTTTATCGCCGACTCGGCAAGGTCGCCCAACTGGGAGGCAACGGCGGTTACCAGCCCCAGCACCAACGCGGCGGCGCGCGGCGATACGCGCGCGCCGGCGAACATCGCGGGGAACAGGCTGGCTGCCGCAACGCTCGCGGCGCACACCCCCAGGAACGAGCCGGCGTATCCGGCAGCGCTTTTGTTGGGGCTTACTGGTATAATGTTGCGGTTGCCCTTGCCAAACAGCACGCCAAAAAGCCAGCCCAGCGAATCGGCAATGACCACAATCGTCATAAAGAACACCAGAAAAAAGGTCGCGTACAAAAACGTGTTGATGAGTATCATCCAGCACAGAAAAATTGACGGGTAAAAAAGCAGGGCAAAACTGGCGGCGACCCGCTCTATCACGGTGTCCAGCGTTTTGCCCGACCTAAAAATGTTGGATACCAGTATCCAGGCGGCCAGCAGCGATATTGCCTGCGCGGGTGTCCTAAACGGCCAGCCCAAACTGACGGCGGCGCTCACCGCCACAGGCGGGATTACGCCTAGTAAAAATGCCTCCGGCGGTGCCGGCGCGGCCAGTTTTTTCCGCAAAATATTGGCGAATTCCAGCGCGCCAAACGCGGACAAGAGCGATATTACAAGGTTTGCCGCCAGGTGGTTTTTCTGCGGCAGCAGCACAATAAACGCTACACAGGCCGGAAATCCGATAAAAAAAACCGCCAAACGCGCAGCAACTGTCTTCACGTTAATTCTCCAGCCTTGTTTGTATCAGTTTGTAGCGGCCATCGGTGTCGCGCATCCATGTTACGTCCGCAACGATAACCTCGCCTGAGCCGCCGAACTCTATCGCCACCGTGCGTCCGCCGCCTATCACTTGCGTTTTTACGGCGGCGGCGTTGGAAATCCACAGGCGCACGCCGTTTTGCGCCTGAATGTTCAGCTCGTCGCCTTTGACAAAGTACCGTTCGTTGCGCCCCTGGTTTGCTTCCCGCAGTATTTCCCAGCGCATCATGCAGTATGCCTGAAAGCGCACCTGCAGCGTAAACGGATACGGCGTGTTGCCGGTAAAAATTGCCTGGGAATTGGTCGCCTGGTTACCCAGCTCGCTGGCGGCGGGCACCGGCGGCGCTTCCTCCGGCATACCCGCGCCCGCGCCGCCGGCTGTCGCCGCCGCGGCGGTTTTCGGCATTTCAATACGCAGCAACACGCCGGTTTCGGGTTTGTTCGGCAAAAAGTCGGACGCGATTATTTGCACGTCGGGGAGGCCGTCGCTGTTGATGTCCGCCGTTACGGTGTCGTTCAGATTGAGCAGCAGCTCGCCGTCCGGCGATCCCAGGGTAACAATGTCCCCGATTTTTTGCAGCACTAACTCCCATGCGCTGCCGCCCGCGCGCGCAATCTGCACCGCGTCGCCCGCGTACAGGCGCTGTTCCAGAATGCCTTCGTCCAGTTGGTAGACGGCGTTTGCGCGCGCGGCGCGTACCTCGTCGCCGCCCTCGCTTCCCGCGCGGCCTACTATGTAGAACACCACCGCAAAAATAAGCATGGCGGCAAACACGGTGGACACAACGCCTATGGCGATGCGCGGCATACGCGACGGCTCTTTGAGCAGTTGTTCAACGGGGATGGGTTGTTCCTGGATTTTGTGCATCCGGTACTGTGCCTGCAGCTCATTGCCGTCCAGCGCAAGGTACTCGCCGTAATTTTTCAAAAACCCGATAAGGTACGCTTCCGCCGGAAACTGCGAAAAATCGCCGTCTTCCAGCGCCTCGATGTATCTGCGGGCTATATTTGTTTCGCGGCTGACGTGCTCAATCGAGTAGCCTTTTGCTTCCCGCGCCGCTTTTAGTTTTTCGCTTATAACAGTCAATTTGCTTTCTTATCCCTGAATAAAAAATTGTTTACGTTATTTGATGTTGCCGGAGAATCGTAGACAAACCGTGCTTGCGGTATTCCCTGGTCAACTTTAATGTTGGTAAAATCGAAGCGGACGCTCGCTCCGGCAAAACTGACTCCTTCGATGCGCCGTACCAGCAGTGTTGAAGGGTTGACGGCCAGTTGTATCTCGCGGTATGTCTGCCCGCCGGAACGGGGGCTTAAACGCAGTTTGACGACCATTTCGCCGGATTCTTCCAGCGGCACCGCGCTGGGGCTGGAAACGTAGGCGGGCGCGTAGTTGCGGCGCAGGGCCGCAAGGCCGGCAGCGCTCGCCATGGCCGCGCCGGAACGGCTGCCGGAAACGCTCTGGTTTAAGGTTACGCTGTATTCGGGCAGGTATATCGTCAGCGTTTCCCCGTTAAACACAATAACCTGGTTAGCCGGCGCGCTAAAGTCGATGCGCAAGAACTGCGGCTTTAAGTGGCTGACGCGCCCCTGCATGTTCGTGTTGCCCTGTCGTATGGCGATGGATGCCTCGTAATCGCCAAATGCGGCGTACTTTTCTGCCACCTGCGCCATAAAATCCTCGGCCGTAACAATCTGGCCGTGGGCGGCGGCAAGCAGCCCCGCCGCGAACAGCGCAGAGAAAACGTATCGCTTCATAGCCCATTATTGTAGAAAAAACGCGCCGAAAGCGCAAGGGGCAATGCCGGTTAGATTCGATTTAATCAGCGGCACCCTAGACCGAAACGCCGTGTTGTGGCACCATAGTCTTACGATTTGGGAGAATCTTCATGGCGACAAGCGCGCAGGCTGCCGGTGTTACCGGCGGCGCACCAGGTTTTAGCGTAAATTCACTCTTTGGCGGAACACGGGAGATAGCCGTTGCCGCCGGCGTTATCACCGTAGTGCTGATGATAATCATCCCCATGCCGACGCCGATACTCGATGCGTTTATGGCGTTGAACCTGATTTTCAGCCTGCTGATACTGCTCATCGTGCTGTACACAAAGCGGCCGGTCGACTTCAACATATTCCCGACGATACTGCTGGTCATAACCCTGTTCGGCCTGGGCATTAACGTCTCGTCAACACGGCTTATCCTAACCCAGGGCGCGGCATTCAACGGCCGCATGATACGAGCATTTTCGTCGTTCGTCGTCGGCAGCGGCGGCAGCGAAGGCGTCGTCGTCGGCCTCGTCATATTCATCGTGATAATCGCCGTGCAAGTCGTTGTTATCACCAAAGGCTCAACCCGCATAGCCGAAGTCGCCGCGCGCTTTGCGCTCGATTCCATGCAGAACAAGTACCTGGCCATCGACACGGAATTCAACAACGGCGCGATTACCGAAGCAGAAGCCTCCGCCCGCCGCACCGCCGTCCGCATGGAAATCGATTTTTACGGCGCCATGGACGGCGCCAGCAAGTTTATTTCCGGCAGTGTCAAAGTGGGCATATTCATCACCGTGATAAACATACTCGGCGGCATCATCATCGGCGCGGCGCTCCACGGCGAACCGCTCAGCGCGGCGGTCGGCACCTACATTGCCTTCTCCATAGGCGACGGCCTTATGAGCCAACTTCCCGCACTTCTCGTATCGACCGCCGTCGGTATGATGGTAACGCGCTCAGTTTCCAACGGCACGTTTGCCGAAGACATATCCGACCAGTTTACCAAACAGCCGCCTATCTACTGGGTATGCGCTGTCGTGCTCCTCCTTATGGGCTTTTTCCCCGGCTTCCCCTGGTACGTCCTGTGGCCGCTGGCCGCCTTTTTGGGGCTATTCGCCTGGAGGCTCACCATGACAACGCGGCAAAAAGAACGCCGCGCGCGCGACATGGGCGAAGCCGGCAAAGACGACAGCGCGGCAAAAACCGCCGCCGAAGAAATGTCGCCCATAGTCCCGCTGGATCCCCTGTCATTGGAACTCGGCTACGGCCTCCTCCCGCTTGTTGACCAGGACAGGGGCGCGGAACTGCTTGACCGCATCCAGCGCCTCCGCCGCGAATCGGCGCTGGAGCTCGGCCTGGTCATCCCCAAAGTACGCATAGTCGACAACATGCACCTGGACAGCAGCGAGTACTGCTTCAAAATAAAAGGCGACGAAGTAGGCCGCGGAAAAATCCGCATGGGGCATTTCCTCTGCATAGCCCCCCCCGGCAGCGTGAATACCGCCATCCCCGGCGAACGCACCCGCGACCCCGCGTTCAACATGCCGGCCATCTGGGTTGACGAAGACCGCCGCGAAGAAGCCGAGCGCGCGGGATACTCCGTCATCGACCCGCCGTCGATAATCGCCACCCACCTGACCGAACTGGTCAAACACAACGCCGCCGGCATACTTGGCCGCCAGGAAACCAAAGCCATACTGGACACCCTCAAAGAAAGCTACCCGGCAGTCGTCGAAGAAGCGATGAACGTCCTCAACCTGGGCGAAATCGAAAAAGTCCTGCGCGGCCTCTTGCGGGAACAAGTCTCCATACGCAACATGGTCGCCATCCTGGAAGCAATATCCGACTTTGCGCCGGTAACCAAAGACGCGCAATTCCTAACCGAAAAAGCCCGCCAGGCACTTGGCCGGCTCATCTGCCTCCAGTACGCCGACGACGACAAAACACTCCACGTCCTCACCCTGGAGCACACTCTGGAACAACAAATAATAAGCAGCGCCATCCCAACCGACTCCGGCCAAATCGTCGCGCTGCCGCCAGAAACCGTCAGACGCTGGCTCCAGGCCCTTACCCGCGCCATAACCACCATAAAAGAACAAGGCTGGGGGGCGCCGCCAGTCATACTCTGCTCCGAGCAAGCCCGCTACCTCGTCAAACAAAGCACCGAACGCGAAATCCCCGACCTCGTTGTCCTCTCGGTACGCGAAATCACCCAGGACATAAACATCGTCAGCGTCGGGGAAATCAAACTCGAAGAAAGTGCCGCATAAAGGGCGGTGTTCAAAATCCGCATCCATGCGGATTTTGAACACCGTACTAGACGCTTTCCCCGCCTCGTGCTATTCTACCTTCACTATGCAAGCACTCGCCGGCCAGCAAGCGCGGTACGCGCCGCGCACACGTAATTTTTCCTCAAGTTTAGCGGCCAACCTGCCGACACACACACATTGAATTCGCCCGCCCTATAGACAATATGAAGTGCCTCCCGTGATATAGACCGTGGGTTTACCTACGAAGTAGGATTTACCACATATAACACAGGAGGCAAGAGATGAAAGAAGTATACTATGCGGGACTGGACGT
>JAITGR010000116.1 GCA_031280455.1 Spirochaetaceae bacterium | reverse complement strand
TACGAGTTTATCGGCTGGCAGAACGCGGCGGCGCAAACGGAATTGTACGCGGACGAGGCTCCGGTGCCTGCGGCGTGGTTTGTGACGGACGGCCAGACGGTAACGCTTACGGCGCTGTGGCTGTCGCTTTCGGTAGAGGCGGCGGCCGGTTCCGGCTACCTGCCGTTGTTGAAGGTGGGCGACACGGGGACGCTGGAGGCGGCGCTGGACGTTACCGGCGGCCTTGCCACGGATATTACCTGGAGCACGAGCGACCCCGCCAAGGTGAGCGTCGCGGCGCAGGGCGCGTCCTGCACGCTGACGGCGGCGGCCAGCGGCACCGCGACGATTACGGCGACGGTTACGGTGGCGGAGATTCCCGCGTTGTCAAAAACCGCGACCTTCCAGGCGCGCGCCTTCGATGCCGCCGCGGCTATGGCTACATCTACAAACGGCACACGAACGTTTATACGGGTAGATAGCGGCGATACCGCCGGCTACCATGAAATACACACCTTTACAGCAAACGGCTCGTTGAACGTAACACGGCCGGCGGCGGCGGGCAAAACATGGCTGCTTTTGGTCGCCGGCGGAGGCGGGGGTGGCGGGGCGACCTATCCGGGCGGCGGCGGCGGCGCGGGCGGTTACGGCGAGGACGATGCGTACACCCTTCCCGCGGGAACGTATACGGTAACGATAGGCACTTTCGGCGCGGCAGGAAACCAGGGCAGCAACGGCGGCAACGGCGGCGATTCTTCGCTTGCCGGCGGCGGCATTACTACTATACAGGTAAAAGGCGGGGGCGGCGGCGCTTTTCGCAGTGGGCCTAACCAAAACCGCAACGGCAATGCCGGTGGCTCATGCGGCGGCAACGCGGGCTACATTGCGTCACGGCCTGTGCCAAGCGCGGGAAGCGGTCTTGCGCCGGAGAAGTTCTTTGGGAACGCCGGCGGCAGCGGGAACTCCGGCCAGGCGGGCGATGTCGGTGATTACTGCGGCGGGGGCGGCGGCGCGGGCGGCCCGGGAACTTTTACATGGGCCTCAAACGGCGGCGGCTATACCAGGGGGCAAGGGCCGGGTAAAAAAAGCTGGATAAGCGGCGCCGAGGTTACCTACGCCGAAGGCGGCCCGCTCTCCTCAGATGTTGGCTCGAACAATGTAAGCTGGGTGCCTACGCGCTACGGTTCAGGCGGACAAGGCGGCTGGAACGGCGCGGGCGGCAAAGGCAAAAGCGGCATCGTCATTGTGCGCTTCGCCTTTGTTCCAGCGCCCTAAGGAAACGCCGATTAAACCGGAATTAAACCGCGAATTACGCGAATGAACACGAATAATGCCAATAATGGCGCTATATTCGTTATAATTCGCGTACATTCGCGGATTTTTCCATTCTCAATTCTCAATTTAATCAGCGTTACCCTATTCTACGACGCAGAAGGCGGCTTTTAAGTAAAGCGATTCATCGTACCCCAGAAGAACCGGATGGTCGGGCGACTGGATGGTAAAGTCCAGACACCGCAGCCTACGCCCGGCCTCCAGCGCCGCCTGAGTCAGCACACGGCGGAACGCGGCAGCGTCCAGAGCTTGACTGCAGGAACAACTCACCAGCATACCGCCCGTCCGCAGCACCTTGATAGCCTTTGCGTTAATTTCGCGGTAGCCGCTTATCGCGTTGGCAAGCACGCCATGCGTTTTTGCAAAAGCCGGCGGGTCGAGCACAACCATGTCGAAACGTTCCTTGCCGCGCTCGCAGCGGGACAAAAAGCTGAACACATCGTCGTGTACCAGATTCGCGTTAAAATCATTCAGCCGCGCGTTCAGCCGGAAGTCTTCCAGCGCGGCTTCGGAGCTGTCGCAGGCGTGAATTTCCGCGCCGCGTTGCGCGCCGCGCAACGCGCGCACTATCGCAACGGAAAAACCGCCGGTGTAGCAAAACGCATCCAGCACACGAAGCGGGCGTTCCTCCCCGGCGCCCGCGCCCGCGGCGTTGCCAACAGCGAGCGCGCGGGCGAAAACGGCGGCACGGCGGTGGTTTTCCCTTTGGTCCAGAAAAAGCCCCGTTTTTTGCCCGCCCAAAAGCCGCGCGACAAGCGGATTGCCGTTTTCGCGCACGACAATGGCACCGCTTCCGGCATCGCCGGCCAGTACCGCCTCGCAGAGGGGTAGGCCTTCCAGCCGCCGCACGTCCGCCATGGATTTTTCAATCACGCAAAAACCAGGCGCGCCGGAGAAAACTTCGCCCAGGGCGGCACAAATCATTTCGCGGCGCGCGTCCATGGCCGCCGTAAGAAACTGCACGGCAAAAAAAGTCTGCGGCGGCGTTATTGCCATCGCTTGCGATGGCAATAACGATTCGTCAAGCGGCCAGCCCAGGTAGCGGTCGATAATAAGCCCCGGCAGCGCGTCCGCTTCGGCAAACACCAGACGGCCGCTTTCGCCGGCCAGGCCGCTTTTGCCGGCCAGGCCGCACAGTTCCCGCCGCGCCAGCGCCTGGCGTATGCGCCGCTTAAAAAAGCCCGCATCGACACCTTCCTTGGACGGACTGTAGATACGCGCGACGATTTTGGAGTGCGGGTTTACAAAAGCGCGCCCCAGATACTCTTTGCGGGAACTTTCTACATCGGCAATGCCGCCCGCTTCCAGCGCCGCCGGTTTCGCCGCGCTGCCAAACCCCTCCAGCACAGCGCCGACTTCGTTGTCAAAAACCCACGGATGCCCCAGCCGGATACGGCCTTCTTCACCCTTTTTAAGCACAATTCGTTTTATACTACGCATAATTCTACCACCAAGGTATAATACCGCCCCCCGCCCGCCGCCGCCAGAGGGCGCATTGCTATTGGGTGAAATTGGCCGGAGAACCCTCTTAACAAGGGACAAAATACAGGGTATTGTATATTTGTATGAATTGGAGGTTATATGTATACGGGTTTTAAGCAGGGAGACAGGACGGACAGCGGGTTTGAAATCCTTGATGTTGTCCCGCTGGAGGAGCTGGATGCTGTTGGCGTGTATGCGCGGCACTGTGCGTCCGGCGCTGAAGTGTTTCATGTTTATAATAATGACGCGGAAAATACATTCGCGTTCGCGTTCAAAACGCTGCCGGAAGATTCTACCGGCGTGTTTCATATTCTTGAACATGCGGTACTGTGCGGCTCTGAATCGTTTCCGCTGAAAGATACGTTTATGGTGCTGGCGCAGGGGAGTTTGCAGACGTATTTGAACGCCTGGACATTTCCCGATAAAACAGTGTATCCGGCCAGCTCTGTTAATGAAAAAGATTATTTCAATCTGCTGCGTGTATACGGCGACGCTGTACTGCATCCTACGCTTGCCGAGTGGACTTTTTTGCAGGAAGGCCGGCGTTTTGAACTGGCCCGTAACGAGAAGGGCGCGGAACAATTGAGCGTAAACGGCGTTGTGTACAACGAAATGAAAGGCGCGTACTCCGCACTGGACGAGTACGCCGGCCAGTGGGCGGTCAGGTCGGTGCTGCCTGATACACTGTACGCATTCGATTCAGGCGGCGACCCCGCCTGTATTCCGCACCTAAACTACGAAGATTTTTTGCGGGCGCATAAAAAGTTTTACGCACCGGCAAACACGAAAATTTTTTTGTGCGGCAACATTCCTACAGAAAGACAGCTTGCTTTTTTGAACGATGTTTTTTTTGCACAGGAGGAGGCCGGAGAACGCGCGCCGGAGGTGCCGCCCGTTCTCCGCTGGAACGCTCCCCGCAGCCTGGATGTTCCGTCCCCGGCCGCGCCGGGGAACAAGCCGACGGTGTTTATCTCCTGGCTCTGCGGCGAATTTGACTTTTCCGGCGGCGCGGGAGACGAGGCGTGCTTTCGCGCGCTTGCCATGGATGTGCTGTGCGCGATACTGCTGGGGCACGACGGGGCGCCGCTTGCAAAGACGCTGACAACCTGCGGTCTGGGCGAGGATTTGGCCGATATTTCCGGTTTTGACGATGAATTGAAATTCCATATATTCACCGTGGGGCTGCGGGGGGTAAAAAATCCCCGGTACGCGCGCGCGCTGGAACGGCGTATACTGCGCAAGCTCTCTCGCCTTGCCGCCTGGGGTATACCGCGGCGCGATATTGAGGCGGCGCTCTTTGACGAGGAATTCAGCGAGCGGGAAATTAAGCGTTCGGGGTCGGGGGGGCCGTGGGCGCTGGCTCTGCTGCGCCGCTCGCTGCGTGCGTGGATGCACGGCGCGCCGCCGTGGGCGTCTCTTGTGGTTAAGAAAAATTTTGAGCGGCTTAAAGCGGAGTATGCGCACGACCGGCGCTTCTTTGAAAAATTGCTGAAAGAATGCCTGGTGGACAATCCGCACCGCGCGCTGGTTACGGTAAAGCCGGACGCGGCGTGGAGCGAAAGGCTGGAGCGTGATTATAAAACATATATACAGCAAAAAGAGCGGGAGCTGGATGATGTACAAAAAAATGACATACGGCAAAAGCAAGCTATGCTGGAACGCATTCAAAATACTGCCGATGCTCCCGCCGCGCTTGCCGCGATTCCGCATCTTGCGCGGCACGATCTTGACCGCGATATTACGCGCGTTCCGCGGTCTTTGCGCGGCGCGGGCGGCCTTCCGGTTGTCGCCCATGCGGTCAATACAAACGGCGTTCAGTATGTGCGCCTGGCTATGCCACTGGATGTGCTGCCGCGCGAAGATTATATCTACGTACCGTTTTTCGCGCACTGCATAACGTCGATGGGGATGAAGGGGCGGAACTGGGCGGCTGTCGCCGGCGATCTGGCCTGTGTCGCCGGTGATTTTTACGCGGCACCGCACGCAAGCGAATGTCTGGACGCCGGCACACATGGGGGAGGGGGCTGGCCCCAGGACTTGGCGGATATGCCGGATCTGCGCGGGCGCGACTGGCTTGTTTTTACGCTTAAAACGCTGGACGAAAAACTGGAAAGCGCCCTGGAACTGGCAACCCGCATTATCGCGCACGCCAATTTTAGCGATATGCGCCGCCTCTGGACGCTGACGCTGGAGGCGCGGAACCACGCTCGCGCCGCGCTCGCGCCGTCCGGCACGATGCTTGCCTCGCTGCGCGCCGCGCGGCATTTAAGCCGGAGCGGGGGCGTAAACGAGGTGTGGTTTGGCCTTACGCAGCTTGAATTCGCGGCGACACTGCCGGATATGCCGGTTAGGGCATTGGCTGCGCGGTTTAGCCGTATGCGCGATGTGCTTACCGGAACGGCTGGTGCGCTGGCGCATGTCGCCTGCGGCGAGGCGCAGATGGAGCGCTCGCTTGCGCTGGTGCAAAAGTACGCCGCGCCGTTTGGCCCCCCCTGTATGCCGCGCAAGGAAGCGTTGGTGTTTGGAGGGGAGGGGAGGCGTGTCGAGGTGTTTTCCAGCGCGACTTTGCAGGTGGGGTTCTCGGCGCTGGGGGTGCGCGGCGCGGGTTTTACCAGCCAGCCGGAATCCGCGGCGGAACGGGCGCTGGCGCACTATCTTTCGACGGGCGCTTTGTGGGAAAATCTGCGGATGAAGTGCGGCGCGTACGGCGCGAATTGTGTGGTAAGTCCGCTGCAGCGTTCTGTTCAGTTTTCTACGTACCGCGACCCCAAGCCTGAGCTTTCGATTGCGAGTATGCCGGCGATTTTGAGGGAGATTGCGGACGGGCCGCTTGACGGGGACGCGCTGGAAAAAACAATTATTGGTCTGTATGCAAAATTGAAGCATCCGCGGACGAATGGTAAAGCGGCCGCTGTCAGCTTTTTTCAGTTTTTGGAGGGTATTGAAGAGGATGTTATTTTGCGGCAGCTATGTGCGGCATTGGATTTGCGGGCCGGTGATATGCGGCTTGCGGCGGAAGGGTTTGCTGCCCGGGTGCGGGGGGGAGGGGCTGCCGTTGGTAGTCCGCCGGTCTCTGACGGGGAGGGTGTGTGTATTTTGTGCGGGGCTCCCGCGGCTGCTGGAGCGGCGGCTGCGTTTGGGGTGTCCGCGCGGGAGGTGGTGTTATAATGTATAGGATTGGTATTGGCCGTGATATTCATGGTCTTGTTGAAGGGCGGCCGCTGGTGCTTGGCGGTGTGCATATTCCTTTTGACAAAGGGGAGGCGGGTCATTCGGACGGCGACGTGCTCTGCCACGCGATTATTGACGCGCTGCTTGGTGCGGCGGGGATGGGCGATATTGGCGCGCTTTTTCCTGACACGTCTGATGTGTATAAAGATGCCGACTCGGTGCGTCTTTTGGAGGCGGCCTGGGAGCATGTGCGGGGGCAGCGCGGCGGGGCAATTGTCAACATTGATTGTGTTGTGAGTCTTGAAAAACCGGCGATTCTGCCGTACCGGCTGGCGATTGTGGAGTGTATTGCGGAGGTATTAGGTATGGATGCCGCGCGTGTTTCTGTAAAGGGGAAGACGGGCGAGGGGCTGGGCACCGTTGGCCGCGGCGAGGCGGTGGAGGCTATGGCGGTTGTCTTGCTTATCACCGATGCCTCATAAGAGCCTGTTCAAAATCCAGGGGTAGGCATCGCCATCGTTTGCGATGGCGCGATTGCCGCGCATGAGTTTTTGAACAGGCTCTAAGTTGTTGACAGTGGGGCGCCCTCCACCGGCGGCCTGCTCCCTTCAATCTGAATGGCTTTTTCGGGTAAAGTGGTTGTTGTTCGGAAACTGAAGTTTCCAAACAACTCTAGGGCAACACTGATTAAATCGAATCTAATCAGCATTGCCTAGTAACCATGACATATAAAACTGGTTTTTTGTGTGGAGGATGTATGATAGAAGTACAAAACGTAACAAAAACGTACGGCAGCTTTCGGGCAGTAGACAACGTTTCGTTTTCAGTTGGCGCCGAGCAAGTATTAGGCTTTCTTGGCCCAAACGGGGCCGGTAAAACAACCATAATGAAAATACTAACCGGCTACCATTTTCCAACAAGCGGTTCCGCCTGTATCGACGGGCTGGACGCCGGCAAAGACCCCGTCGCGGTCAAATCGCGCATAGGCTACCTGCCGGAAGGCGTGCCGCTGTACGGCGAACTCACCGTTGACGAGTATCTGGGGTTTATCGCCGATATGCGGGAAATACCGCAAAATCAAAAGCGCGGCAAGATTGAAGCGGCGCTGGAGGCGTGCGGGCTTAAAGCAAAGCGTTCCAGCAAAATCGAAACGTTGTCCAAAGGATACAAACAGCGGACGGGGCTGGCACAGGCCATTATTCACGACCCCAAGATTCTCATCCTGGACGAACCGACGACCGGTCTTGACCCGAATCAAATTATCGAAATCCGCAAACTAATAACGGAATTGGGGCGCAGTAAAACAGTCATTTTGTCTACGCATATCTTGCAGGAAGTCGAAGCGGTCTGCTCCAACGTCCTCATTCTGAATGAGGGCAAAATTGCCGCGCAGGGGAGTCCTGAATCAATCGCAAACACTATGCGGGGGGGCGAAAACTGGGATTTAAGCCTGAAAGGTGCCGGTCTTGCCGAAACGCGGACAGCGCTGGAGGGTCTGGGGGGCGCGGTGTTCGGCGGGAGCCTGGAAATCGGCGGCATGAGCGAGCAAAACGGCTTTGTAAACGCCGCGTTTTTCATTCCGGGCGCGGCCAGTGCCAGCGAAGACAACGGCGAAAAAATATTCGACTGGGCGGTTTCGCGCTCGCTTAAAATTCTCAAAATGGAACGGAAAAAATTAAGCCTGGAAGACATTTTTGTCCAGCTTACAAAATAAGGTTGGGGGTAGATACCTATTATGGAAAAATTTCAATACAAAAAAATTACCGCGCTGGTTCGCAAGGAGCTTTTCGGCTTTATTATAAGTCCGGCTTCGTACGGCATCGCGCTTTTTTTTCTGCTGTTTACGTCGATTTGGTTTTTTAACGTGCAGAATTTTTTCGTCCGCAACACGGCGACGCTGCGGCCGTATTTCGCCGGTTTCCCGCTGGTGTTTATTTTGGTTGTGCCGGGCATCACGATGAAAAGCTGGGCGGAGGAACGCAAAATGGGCAGCCTGGAGCTGCTGCTTACGCTGCCGTTCAGCGAATGGGAGTTGGTGCTGGCCAAATTTTTCGCCGCGCTGGGTATGCTGGTTTCGCTCTTGGTGTTGAGCCTGCCGCTGCCGTTAAGCCTTTTGCCGCTGGGTAATTTTGATGGCGGGGTCATTTTTTGCGAGTATTTTGGCGCGTTGCTTTTGGGCGCGTCGGCGACCGCGCTGGGCTTGCTGCTTTCGGCGCTTTCCAAAAACCAGATAGCCGCTTTTTTGGGCGCGGCGGCGGCGCTGCTGGCTGTCATGCTGATAAACCAGGTGCAGTTTACGCAGGCAATCCCCGCCCCGCTCTCGCGGTTTCTGAACTTCATTTCGCTTAACTTTCATTTTGAAAGTTTTTCAAAAGGGCTTTTGGACAGCCGCGATTTGCTGTTCTTTCTGATTACCACGGTGTTGTTCCTCTTTTTGAACACGCGGGTTTTGCTGTTTAGAAAATTTAACTAATACAAGGCGGAACATGTATGAATAAAAAACAAACTCTTATTACAAGCGCGCTGGCGCTTGTCGTTATTGTGCTGGCGCTTATGGTAAGTACGCGGCTGTGGACGCGGCTGGATTTGAGCAAGACCCGGGCGTACACTATTTCGAAGGTGTCGCGCGGCCTTGCCGACGAAATCCCCGAACAGGTTGACATTACCTATTTTGTCTCCGATAAACTCCGCCAGTTGTATCCGGCGCCGGGCGAAATCGAAGATTTGCTGCGGGAGTA
>JAITGR010000096.1 GCA_031280455.1 Spirochaetaceae bacterium | reverse complement strand
CGGGCAATAGCAAAGCCGCCGTACCGCGAGGAAGTTACCGTTACGCAGAACGACGTGAATTACGCGCTCGGCCAGGTTTCGGTTGACGGCGCGATTACCCGCGACGAGGCGGGCAACGTCATTATTGTTATCTCCGCCACGCACCGCAGGGTTATAACGCCGTCCGGCGAAATTACCGAAGTGTTTGAAAAACCCGAAGAGTTTAGCGCGTTCTTTTTTAACTACACAACCAAGTATCCCAAAGTGGTCAAGGCCGTCGATTCAAAGGGTAAAACCAAAGCGTACCTCGCCAGTCCGCTTAAAAAAGGAACGCTAAAGCGCGTGTATATGCGCGTTACGCCCTACGAAGAAATCTGCGTTATCGAAGCGCTCAACTATCCGGTGCAAGGCTACGCCTACCACGAAGTGCGCGCGACGGATGCTTTCATCAAAAAGAACCCCGCCGCCGCGTACCTGGAAAACAAAAAAGACAGCGGCAAGTTCCAGCCGATTATCAGCCTGGACGTGCACCCCGTTGAGGACGGCTACTTTTCGTTCATGCAGGGAGTAAGCGCCAGCAACTTCAACAACAAAATCAACGTGTACCAGGAACAACTGCGCGAGGTAAAATCAAAGCAGGACATTTCCGAAATTACCGCCGCCGAAATGGACAAGATATTCGACGGCAGCCTCCTTAACGCCGAAATTATCGTGGGCAAAGGCGGCGCGATTTCCGCGCAAACCTTCGACAAGCTGCAGGGCTTTTGAGGGGTGAATTGTGCCGGTCTGTCGCGTGTTGCTTTTCAAACGGCGGCGGCGGCGCTATACTGGCGGTATGACGGCGTTTTATGAATTTTCTGTGCAGACTTCCGCGCGTAATGAATGGAAAAATATTACGCGGAAGATAGCGGCGGCGGTTGAGCGGTCGGCGGTTACCGAGGGTGTGTGCGTGGTGTTTGTGCCGCACACGACGGCGGCGGTTACGGTGAACGAAAATGCCGATGCCGATGTCCCGCGGGATGTGGTTCTCGCGCTTAACGCGATTTCGCCGGAGCGTGCCGAGTTCCGGCACGGCGAGGGTAATTCGGACGCGCACACCAAAACGGCGCTGGTTGGGCCTTCGCTGACGCTGCTGGTGCACGGCGGGCGCCTGGTGCTGGGTACCTGGCAGGCTGTCTGGTTTACCGAGTTCGACGGGCCGCGCCGCCGGACGGTGTTTGTGCGCGTGTTGGGCGAGTAGTTGCGCCGGCGCGGTTGCCGGTATATCAGAGCGTACCAGCGCGGCTGCCGCGCTCCGCACTCGCGGAGAAAAAACCGGCAGCAGGAGCGCAGGGGCAGATGGTCACCCCCGCCCCCTCGCCAGCCGCCCGCGACGGAAATCCTAAAGGTAAAACGCCAAATTCCGATACTTATATTATGTGGGAGGGTACCGCGTCAAAACCGGCTGCGGATTGACCTTTCATCTCAGACGGTGCGGTTTAAGGTCCAGGCGCACCGTCTTTTTTTTGCCCGCCCGCCTCCGCCGCGCGCGGCGCGCATGGATGGTTCGCAAGAAAATCGACCAGTACGGCGTCCCAGCGGGGGGCGGTTTTTTCGGCTTCTACAAACGAATTAAACAGGGTGATGATGTGCGCGCGTATCGCGTCCGCGTCCTGCGGGGGAAGGCCGCTCTCACGGAGCAGCGCGGCGGCGCACTGCTCCGCCTCTTCCCGCGGGAAAAGGCCCGGGGAAAAACAGTGCATCGCGTACATGCCGGCGGCGACGCAGTTGACGCTGTGCTGCTTGACAAACAGGATAGAGTCGATGATGCCTACCGCGTGCCGGTACAGCGCGGCGGCGCCGGGCGCGAAACGTCCAGCCGTGTCCAGGGCGCGCAGTATCGAGCGAAACGCCGTGTAGGTAAAGACCGCAACCATAACGTGCAAAGACGGAATGCACATAAGATGCGGGTCGAACAGGTATATTACGCGAAACAGCATGGATTTTGTATAGCGGGGCCGGCGCGTTGTCGACATATATTTACTGTATACACACGCGGCGAATGTATACATTTTATCTATATCGTGTAAAAATTGTTGTACGTGCGTATCTGCGCGCCGCCCAAATGCCCGCAGCAGAAACGCCAGCGCGCGTATCCAGCACCAGGTAAAATCCATGTATATACCGACGTATTCCGGCGAAAACGGTATTTTGGCGTCCAGCGGGTGTTCGACGTTGGCGACCGGAATGTGGATGATGCCGCGCGCCGCCTTTCGCTGCAACACGAAAAAGTTTTTGTTTATGGAAACAAACGCCTTTGCGGCGGCCGCGGCCAGAGGCGGTTTGCGTATAACGCGGAGCGCGGCGAGTATGTTGTTTCCCTGTAAAAGGGCGGCTTCGATACGCATAACCCGCACTCTAGCATTTTTTGGGGGCTTTGCATAGTATTTGACGATTATGTTTGGTGTGGTGGTAAATAGTGCCGCGATTGTTGTGTGTTCGTTGCTGGGCAGTTTTGGGCTGCGGGGGCTTCCGGCGCGCTTTGAATGTATGCTGAAAAAAGCAATCGGGCTTTCGGTTATTTATGTGGGGCTCAAGGGGGCGTTTGAAAACCAGCACGTGCTGCTTTTGATTATGAGCATGGTCGCCGGCGCGGTTATCGGCGAGCTGCTTGATATTGATGCTTTTTTTGCCAGGCTGGGCGGCTGGGCCGAGCGGCGTCTTATGCCAAAAAACGCTGATGCTTCCGGCTCTTTTGCCAGGGGTTTTGTGCAGGCGAGCGTGTTGTTCTGCTCGGGTTCCATGGCGATTGTCGGTTCTATGCAGAGCGGGCTTTTGGATAGCCACGAAACCCTGCTCGCAAAATCTGTTCTGGACGGCTCTATCTCGATTGTTTTTTCCGCGTCGCTGGGTATAGGGGTCGCGTTTTCCGCGCTTTCTGTTTTTATATACCAGGGAGCCATTGTCGCGCTGGCGGCATTGCTGCGCGGCGCGCTTACGCAGGATGTGATTCGTGAAATGTCGGCGGCCGGTTCGCTGGTTGTGGCGGCTATCGGGTTTAATTTTTTGGGTGTACAGGAAATAAAGGTGGCTAACTTAATTCCGGCGGTGTTTATTCCGGCGCTGTATTTGTTTGTTATGGGCTAAAAAAGGCGTTCCAAAACCGTACAGGAAGCACAACACTGGGGGTAAGTGGTTCTGGAACGCCAGGAATTTTTTTAGAAGGGTACTGCCTCCTGTCCCTGCGGGTGTCCCTGCGGGTGTCCCTGCGGGGTTTCTTTTTTCTGGCTTGTGCCGGCGGCCTGCTGGGGCGTTTTGATGTCCGGCCTGAATTCAACATGCTCCGCCACTATCGAAACTTTCGAGTGCGGTTTGCCTTCGGCATCGCTCCAGCGGTCTTGCTTGAGCCTGCCGACAACGCGCACGCCCCTGCCCTTCCGTCCCAGGTTGTGGCAGTTTTCGGCAAGTTTTGCCCATGTTTCTACTTCAAAAAAGCTGACTTCTTTTTCAAGCCCGCTTTCCTGTTTGAAGTACCGGTTCGACGCGAGGCAGAATGTGCACAGCGCCGTGCCTTTTGTGGTTGAACGGAATGTCGGCTCACGTACCAAATTCCCTTCGATTAAAATTGAGTTCAGGTTGTTCATACGCCCTCTCAAAAAAATTGTGTTCCGAAAACGTACGTTTCCGGCTGGGCGCGCGGGCGGGGCATTTTCTGTCCGCGCCGTTACGCGCCGCTTTACTATATACGCGCTCTGTTTGCGCGGTGCTTGGCAATGCGAGTGTTTTTGGAATACCATTTGATTTGTATGGATATGTCGCCGCTTATTATTTCGCTTAAAACCGCCGCCTGCTCTATGGTGCTTACGTTTTTTTTGGGGCTGCTTGCCGCGTACGGGGTTGTCGCGCTGCCAAGCCGCCGGCTCAAGCTGCTTGCCGACTGTGTTTTTACGCTGCCGCTGGTGCTGCCGCCGACGGTCGCCGGCTTTTTTCTGCTGTGCTTGTTCGGCGTCAACGGGCCGGTGGGCGCGGCGCTTTTGGAGTGGTTCGCGGTAAAAATCGCTTTTTCCTGGGGGGCGACGGTGCTGGCGGCAGTGGTTATTTCGTTTCCGCTGATGTACCGTGCCGCGCGCGGGGCGCTGGAGCAGGTTGATGTTCAGCTTATTCACGCGGCGCGCCTTCTGGGGATGCGTGAGTGGGCGGTCTTTTTTTCGGTGCGGCTGCCGTGCGCGCTGCCAGGAATCGCCGCCGGAACGGTGCTGGCGGCGGCGCGCGCGCTGGGCGAGTTTGGCGCGACGGCGATGATTGCCGGTAACATCGCGGGGCGGACGCGCACGCTGCCGCTGGCTATTTATGCCGAAACTGCCGCCGGGGACATAGGCGCGGCGGGGCGCTATGTGCTGGTGATTGTGTTGGTGTCGTTTATGGTGGTCGCGCTGCTCAACTTTTTTTCCACGCGCAAGGATTGGCCGTGAGCATAACGGCGCGTATTGTCAAGCGTTTTTCGCCGCGCTTTTGCCTGGATGTTTCGTTTGAAACGGCCGCCTGCACGCGGCTTGCGATTCTTGGCGAGTCCGGCTGTGGAAAGAGCGCGACGCTGAAGTGTCTTGCCGGCATCGAAACGCCCGATGAGGGGTTTATCAGCGTGAACGGGCGGGTGCTCTTCGATTCCGCCGCGAAAATCAACGTTATGGCGGGGAAACGGCACTGCGGGCTTTTGTTTCAGCAGTACGCGCTTTTTCCGCGTATGAACGCGCTGGAAAATGTGCGCGCGGGGCTTTGTGCCAGCCGGCTTGGGCGGCCTGCCAAAAACCGGCTCGCGCGGCAGTGGCTTGCGCGTATGGAGCTTTCGGGCTTTGAACAGCGGCTGCCGGCGCAGCTTTCGGGCGGGCAGCAGCAGCGGCTGGCGTTGGCGCGTATGCTGGCGGCGGAGCCGGATTTCGTGCTGCTGGACGAGCCGTTTTCGGCGCTGGACGGCACTATGCGCGAGCAGATGCGGCTGCAGTGTGCTGAAATTCTGCGGGACTGCCGCGATGTGGTGCTGGTTACGCACGACCGCGACGAGGCGTACGGGTTGTGTTCCAGTATTCTGGTTATGGACGCCGGACGGACGCTTGTGCACGCCGGACGGGACGAGGTGTTTGCCAATCCGCGGACGGTGCGCGCCGCCCGGATTACCGGCTGCAAAAACATAGCCGCCGTTACCCGTCTTGGCGCCTGCGAGGTGTACGCCCATGCCTGGGGGCTGAAGCTCCGCTTTCTCCAGCCGCCGGATGATGATATAACGCATGTGGGGATTCGCGCGCGCGATATACAGGCCGCGCCGCCGCATAGTCCGCCGGGGGTGAATCTGGTGCGTCCGCGGTTTATCAGCCGGACGGGCGGTCTTTTTGAGGATGTGCTGCTGTTTGCGAACGCGGACGCGCAGGCGGGGGAAGGCGGCGGGGAGCTATGGTGGAAAACGCCGCGCGCACAGGCGGCCACCGTGGATACGGCGGGGTTTTTGTACTTTCCGCCGGAACGCCTGCTTGCTTTGCGCCAGTAGCCGGCGTAGTTATCCTCAAGACGAGAAATCTAGGGCAACGCTGATTGCGCCATACATGGCGTGCGCCATACATGGCGAGCGCCATACATGGCGAGCGCCATACATGGCGAAACCACGGAAGACACGGAAACCACGCGGAAAGAGACCGCAATTCCGTGTCCTTTCCGCGTTTTTCCGTGGTTTGTTTTACGCGATGTGCTTTAATCAGCGCTTCCCTTGGAAAAAATCTGACGGCAAAACTGAAATCTTTGCGCAAAGCTGTGTAACCTACAAACTTCGCCCCACTGCCTACTGCAGACGCTCCACTGCGGCGCGCTCTATCGGGAGGCCGTCCATGTAGCGCCGCATAAAGACGGCGAACCCGCGCTCGTCCTCCGGCACCGGCTGCGCGAGATCCCCCGTGTTGCCGGCAAACACCCGCCCCGCAAGAAAAGCCTCCAGCGATTCGCCGCCCCCCTTGTGCAGCCGGTACGCGGCCAAAAGCGCAATCCCCCAGGCGCCACCCTCGCCGGCACTCTCCATCACCGCCACCGGCATCGAAAGCGCCGCCGCCATAAGCCGCTGCCCCACACCCTTCGTCTTAAAAAAACCACCGTGCCCCAGCAAGCGGTCAACATGCACGCCCTCGTTATCAGTTAAAATCGCCATACCCGCCTTGAGCGACGCCACCGCGGAAAAAAGCAGCGTGCGCGCAAAGTTCGCAAGCGTAAGCCGGCCATCCGGCAGCCGGACAAACAGCGGCCTCCCCGCGGCAAGACCGGTAACCGGCTCGCCGCCGTAGTAATTGTACGCAAGCAGCCCCCCGCAGTCGGCCTCACCCTCCAGCGCCTTGTTGTAGAATGCGTCGTACAACGCCCCCTTCGCGCTGCCAGACACCGGCCAGCCCGCTTCCGGCGAACCGGCAAGCGCGCCAGCCTCACCCAAAAGCCGCACCCAGGCATCAATATCGCTGGTACAATTATTGCAGTGAACCATCGCCACAGGCTTACCCGACGGCGTTGTAACCATATCAACCTCGGGATACACCCGCGAAAGCGGCCGCTCCAGAACAACCATCGCAAAAATAGACGTCCCCGCCGACACATTCCCCGTCCGCGCGGCCACACTATTCGTCGCAACCATACCCGTCCCTGCGTCCCCCTCAGGCGGACA
>JAITGR010000061.1 GCA_031280455.1 Spirochaetaceae bacterium | reverse complement strand
TGCATGTGCGCGATTTTTCGATTGCGCCGGATTCGGGGATGCGGCATAAAGGAAAATTTTTAGCGTTTACGGAAAAAAACACAAAGAACAATCAGGGCGCGGCGACTGGTCTTGAATATTTGGCGGCGCTGGGTATTACGCACATTCACCTCTTGCCGGCGTTCGATTTTGCGTCGGTGAACGAGCTGGCTGCCGCTGGTGGCGCCGGCGCGGGTTCAGCGGCATTGTTTAACTGGGGCTACGACCCGCAGAATTACAACGTGCCCGAAGGTTCGTACTCGACCGCGCCGGAGGTTCCGGCTGCGCGGGTGCGCGAATTCAAGGCTATGGTGCAGGCTTTGCATGGCGCGGGTTTGCGGCTTGTTATGGATGTTGTGTTCAATCATACGTTTCAGACCGGCGCGGGGCCGTTTGACGCGATTACGCCGGGGTACTTTTACCGGACGTTTGCGGACGGGCGGCTTGCAAACGGGTCGGGGTGCGGGAACGAGGTTGCCAGCGAGCGGCCTATGGTGCGTAAGTTTATCATCGACTCGTGTTTGTTCTGGCTGCGCGAGTATCAGGTCGACGGGTTCCGTTTTGATTTGATGGGGCTTTTGGACCGGGAGACTATGGCGCAGCTTGCGCAAAAAACGCGCGAGGCGGCGGGAGCGGACGTTATTCTGTATGGCGAGCCGTGGCAGGCGGGCGGTTCGCCGCTTGCGCCGGAGCTGCAGACGGGTATCGGCGCGCAGCGGGGGCTGGGTATTGCTATTTTTAACGACCGGATTCGCGGCGCGATTAAGGGCGGGAGTGATGATGGTTCGCGGGGCTTTGCGACGGGGGCGGCGGGGGCCGAAGGCGGCATTGCGCGGGGTGTGCGCGGCTCGGTGGACGATATATGCGACAGCGCGGATGAAAGCGTCAACTATGTTACCGCGCACGACAATTTGAATTTGTGGGACAAGATGGCGCTCTCGTATGGCGCGGCGGATTTGGCGGCGGAGCCGTACGGGCTTATTTCGCCGGAGCGGGCGCTTTTTGACCACGATGTAGTGCGTTCGGTTTTGCTTGCGAACGCGATTGTGTTTACGTCGCAGGGCATTGCGTTTTTTCAGGCTGGTGATGAATTCCTGCGCTCCAAATTCGGGGACGCGAATAGCTACAAAAGTCCCGATGCCGTGAATATGATTCGCTGGGATAATGTGTCGCGTTTTCGCGCCGTTACCGACTATTATCGCGGGCTTATCAGGCTGCGCAGGGAGCATCCGGCTTTTAGGATGGCCGCCCGCGCGGATATGGACGCGGTTAAAATTGTGCAGGCCGATGATTTGGTTGTGGCGTTTACGATTGACGGCCGCCGCGCGGGGGATGTGTGGCGCTCGCTGTTTGTCGCGTACAACGGCAGCGGACACGAAAAGCGCGTCGCGCTGCCGGACGGGGTGTGGCAGGTTGTTGTAGACGACGCGCAGGCGGGGACAACGGCGCTCCGCACGGCGGAGGGGGCGTACGCGCTGCCCCGGATTTCAGCGTTTGTCGCGTATCAACTATAGCGCCAAGCCCAAACCGCGCAGCGGTTTGGGCAGGTTTCGGGCTTGTGGCGGGGGCGTTTTGGGGCGCTTTGCGCCCAAATTTCGCTGTGGTAGAAAATCGCGCTTGCGCGATTTTCGCTGGTTCGCGGGTGTGCGGCCTCGTAGAGGCTTCTGCCCCGCTCCGCGATACCGGCGCAAAAACTGACAACCGGCAACTGACAACCGACAACCCCGCACGCGCCGCAGGCGCGGCGGCACGGCGAAAACCAGCGCGTTCTGCCTCGCCCCCCGCCGCCTACGCGCCCTGGGCAGACGCCTGGAACACCGCGCGCATCTCGGCTTCGCAGGCGGCAAAGTCTGGCGGGATACGGTCGGTGTTACGCGCCGCAATCGTGCGGACAAGACGCGCGCCCCACAGCGGCAATGCCATCCCCAGCTGGCGCTCCAGCATACTGGTACAGTCCGCGCCGCCCGACCCGCAAGCTGTAAGCAGCAGCGCCCCCCGCGGCCCGCCAGTAGGCAGCGCGATCCCCCGGCAGAATTTTTCCTCAAAGTAGCGCTGACTGCGGTCTAAAATCGCCTTGAGCGGCGCGGGAAACCCCAGCATGTACACCGGCGCGGCGACCGCCACAAAATCCGCCTGCCGGAGCGCGGCGTCAAACCCGTCAAGGTCCGAGTGAACACAGCCCGACACCGTTTTGCAAAACCCGCAATGCGAACAAGGCCGCGCCGCCAGCGCGTAAGCGTCAAACCGGCAAACCGGCCCGCCGCGCGCCTCGCCCCACACACGCTCAAAACAGGCCGCAAGACGCGCTGTAACGCCGTCTTCGCGCGGCGAGCCGGTAAGAATCAGCGCCGGCATCAGTCGGCAGACTCCACGTCAAGCCAGTTTTCCCGCCAGTGGTCGTAGAAGTTTTGCAGAACAAGCCGCGAAGCCCCGCCGGATTTACCCGCCGGAATCTTCGCCCGCCCGTAAATAATCTGCATCTCCATAAACGCCTTGCCGGAAACCCTGAACACCCGCTCACTCGCGCTATTCAGCAACTCCGTATTCCCGCGCAGCAAACTCCCCAAAACCGTCTCTTCCATAGGCTTGGTCCAAAACACCTGAATCGTCCGGCCAGGCTCCATCTGCTCGACACTCACACTCAGCAAAATAACTCGTTTTTGCCCGCCAAAAACCGGCACAGCCTTCCCCGCCGTTACAAAACACAGCGCGTATTTTATCATACCGGTATAGCGGCGGTCGTAAAAAAGCGTCGCCCGCTGCCGCTCGGCAGACCCCGGACTAAAAATACGCGCCGGATTATACGCCCCTTCAATAGAAACAGCATCCTCGCCATCATACTCAACCAGCGCGATAGGGGCGCGCACATTGTCAAACCCAATACCAATGCGGTAAAAGTACACCACACTAATAACCATAAAACTGATAATGATAAAAAGCGTAAAACGCAGAACTGCGGAAAACAGAAACGCGGCGAAGAACACCAGCGCAATCACACCCGCGCACGGCAGCACACCCGCGGTGAACAACAAATCCTGGCGTA
>JAITGR010000057.1 GCA_031280455.1 Spirochaetaceae bacterium | reverse complement strand
CCGCTTTCGCGGCAAAATCTTTAGAGGCTTCCCAGCCGTCCTGCAGCGCGTTTTTCATGTTGTCAAAAAAACTTCCCATTCCGTTTACCTCCGGTTAATACCTAAAATCTTTAAATCGTCGTACTGCTCGTCTTCGTGCGTCCCCATATAGTACAGGTAGTTGTCGCACTCCGGGAAGGCTTCCTGCGACGCGCAGTAGTTATTGTATTCCAAAAAATGCTTTTTAAGAAAGTCGTCTATTTTTGAATCGACCAGCACGCGGGCGTTTTGCGCCTGCGGGTTGTAGTACATGCGGAAAATTTTCTCGACCGATACCAGCGCCATGATGAGGTCTTCGGCGGTTTCGCTGCAGCCGGTAAAATCAAAGTGATACGCGATGTCACCCTGCGGATTGTGGTACTTGCGTAAGTCATACATGGATTTGTTCATTACCGCGTTGATGATGGCTTCCACCCTGTCCGCGCCCATCTCTTCGTCGCCCTGCCCGACGACGTGGTTTCCGTGCGGCGTATCGTTGGGGGCGTTGTTATACTCGCAGACAATTTCCTGATACTCGGCGTTGCGGAATTTCCGTTTGGCTTCCTCGATGCCGTCTGTATACAAAAGCAATATATCGCCGCGGTCGATGTATACCGTATCAACACGGTAGCCGCCGCCGGCCTGTACCATTTCGTTGGGCAGGATGCCGGCTGCCGGCGTCTGCGGCAGGACAACGCGCTTCATGTGGCGCTCGCTGGCGTCGTACAGGTGCACAATGTTGTCGCCGGCGTTGCAGAAGCGCAGAAGGCCGGTTTCGCTGTCGAACAGGCAGAGCGTGAACGCGGCGAAGCGCCCCTTAAAGCCCAGTTTTTCGATAAATTCATTTATTTGATACACCAGCGTTTCTATCTGAAAACTTTTTTCGCTCGATGCCCAGCCGTCGAAATAATTGATGAACATGGTGGCGACCTGCGCCATGATGAGCGCGGCGGGTACGCCTTTTCCGGCGACGTCGCATTTTATAACGGCGAAATATCTGCCGTCCAGATTGCGGTAGTCAAAGTAGTCGCCGGAAACGCCTTTTGCGCCTTCGTAGTACCCAAAAAACTGCGCGGCGGGCGTTGTGGCAAACCCGTAGGTTTTTTTGTTGCCCGACGTATCCATTTCCAGCGGTATGAATTTTTTTTGTATTTCTTTGCCTATTGTCAAATCCTGGCTTGCCATCGCCGCTTTAACCAGGCCGCGCGTCATGTCGTTTATGGTGTTTGCCAGCACCGCCAGTTCGTCGCGGCTTTTGAAGCGGATTTCTTCGCCTTCAAGCTGGGTTTTATCTTCGGTGTCGCGTATTTTTTCGACATGGCGCACCAGCGCTTTAAGCGGCCCTATGATAATTGCCGAAAGCGCGAGCGCGCCCAGAAAGCCCATGATTAGCGCGCCCAGCGCCACCAAAAGAATTAAGCGCAGAATGCCAAAGCGCCGCCCGGCCAGCTCGTCCTGTATAGATTCCGTAGATATTTCCAGCCGGACAAGGCCGCGCATGTATACATCGCTTGACCCCTGACGGAATAATATTGGTTTATACAAAAGAAATGTATTGGTATGGCGGTAGTTTTCGATTGTATACGCGGGTTCGGAGCGTATTTCCTTGTTCATGCGTTCCAGAATGCCGCCGATGCGTTCTTCCAGCGCCCGCGTTGTCTCCTGAATGTCGGCCAGGCGCTCCTCGTTCCCGCCTAACGCGCCGTCCGGCGCGGCAAGCAGGCTTAAACTTTCGGCGTTTAAATCGGCGACGGTCCGGGTGAGCGAGCCTATGGAGCGGACGGCGGCGTTGTTCAGTTCGTCCTGAAACGCTTCCAGATACGGCGTTATCTCGTCGTTTATGCGCGATACGCCGGGCTCCAGTTCCGGCGTGTCGATTTTGGCGGCCAGTCCCGCGTCGTTGCTGGCCCACACATAGTCGGGGCTGATGCTGGCGTTCTGGCCGTAGCCGGTTATGGTTACATAGCGGGCTTCCGGTATCGACGCGCTTTGCGCCGGCAGATAGCCCAGTTCCAGTATGTTGTTGGTCGGGAGGAACAGGCGGGCGCTTGTCCCCAGCGAGTTCAGCAGCACGGAGGCGCGGGCGTACAGGCCCTCCAGCAGGGTGTCGCGCTCGGTTACCAGCATGATGCTGTACAGCGGGATTGAGACGATGGCGACGACGAGCAGCACCAGGCTTGCGGTAAACGCTATCAGTTTACCCCGCAGACTGCGGCTGCGCCGCCGCTGCTTTTTTGCCAGTAATTTTTTTTCTTCAAAAGGCATAAATTTTCCGTACAAAAGCGCCCAGGCTTCCTGCTGTACCGCGGCGCGTTCGCTGACGATAAACCGCGCCGCGCGGGCGGCAACGAGCGCGAAGGCGGCGCAAAACAGCAGCACAACGCCGGCACTGACAACTGGCGAATCGAGCGTGAACACCCGCCGCTCTTTCGCGCGCCATTGGGGCTGCCACCCCGCCGCGTAATCGCCGTGTTTTACCGTCTGCGTTCTGCCGATAAAGAGCGGCTGCGGACTGCGGGCCGTGCCGCGCTGCGGGTGGACTACGGAAACATAATACTCCCCGCCTTTAAGATGTTCAACATCGCGTACCCGCAGTTCCCGGTCGCCGCGCAGTTCAAACTGCCCCGCCGGAAGGCGGCGCTCGACGGCGGCCTCGCCCGCTTTCTGGAAAAACACTTCCCGCAGGGGCGCGCCGTAGGTA
>JAITGR010000228.1 GCA_031280455.1 Spirochaetaceae bacterium | reverse complement strand
AATCAGCGTTGCCCTAAATCCCGCCGGCGGCAAGCGCGGGCGGGATTAGACATATTAAAGGGAGAAATGCTATGAAAAGAAACGCGTTTTTTGCGGGCGTGCTTGGAGCCGCCCTGGTTGTAAGCGGCTGCCACAACAATCCGACGGACGACGCTCCGCCGGCCAGGCAGGAAAACATCGTCGGGGTCGAGGTTACCTACGGCAGGGACGTTCTGCCGGTGTACGACGCGGACGCGATAGACGGCGGCTGGTTCGAAAAAGCGGACGCGCCGGAAAACGCGAAAACCTACACACCGCCGGCGGACGCGGAGGCGGGAACGGACGGGTACACGCTCATAGACCCCAAGCGCGAATTTACCGTTACGCTGGTGTCCGCCCAGGGCCAGGACTCGCAAGCGCCGGTGGGGGACTTTCAGGTTATTGTTGAGTACAAGGAAAACGGCGTGTACGTCGCGCGGGAGGATTCCAGGCTGTCCAATCTGGGCGAAGCGCGCCTGGTGGTCAAGTACACAAAGCGCCCCGACATGACCGTACATTACCGGTGGCCGGGTGCCGCCGCGACAACAACAGACCCGTTCGAAATCTTGGTTGTCCAGCGGGCGGCCCCGAACGGCGCGGATTTCAAAGGCTATACCGTACGCAGGGCGCCGTTTAAAAAGACCTACGACTGGCAGGAGCCGCTGGACCCGTCGGGGCTGGAAGTAGTGCGCTGGTACGGCGGCGGCACGTCGTTCGAGGCAGGCGGCACGCCGGTACAGGCAACCGTGGCCGACTACCTGATGGATTCCTTCAACTACTCCAAACTTTTTGTGGACGAGACTACGGGTGCTCCGTTGGCCGCGCCACCGAATTCCCAGACGGCAACAATCTGGATAAAAAAGCCGTCGGACACCCCCGTTCTGGACGGCAATGCGGATGCCGCGGGCGCGTATACATGCGCGTCGTTTGACATTACGTTACAAGTTGTAGAGCGCACGATAATTGGGGGCGAAAACATATCCGGCGAAGGCTTTTTGTCCGAAGCCAACTCAAAAAAAATGCCGACGGATTCAGGGGTTTTGACCTTAATCGGGCAGAGCAGTAACATTCTTAACCCCGAATCGGTAAAAGTGCTGTACGGCGATATGGAAGTAACCCCGTTGCCGCCGCTTGGTGCTGGCACTGATGTCCGGACCAACGCGCTTAATTTGCGGTGGCATACGGATACATGGGCGACTGACGCGGTAAAACCCGAAGGCAATAACGGCCAGTGGAAGATGACGTTTGGCTCCATGCCTATGGCAGACCTTATTGTAAAGGCGGAATTCATAAAGGCGTCGAACAGGCTGCAAAAAATATGCGTTGCCACCTCCAAGGCAGAAACGGAGATATTCGGCTTTAACCCGAACATCAACTTCTATACCTACGTCGTGCAAAACAGCGACGATGCCGTCTGGATTACCGGCAGGACAAGCGGCGGCGCCCCCTTGGCGCCGGGCGCGTATTTTACCGAAGCGACAACGACGAGTACCGATGACGATTACTACAAGGTCGCGGACCTTCCCGAAGGCGATACGGTTGTTACAATAGACCCGGACGGTTCCGGCAAGCTCTACACAATTGTTATTAAGAGAATGACCCAAGACGGCTCGGTGGATTTTGGCTGGGCGGACGGCCTGGTGCAGACTTTTTACCCGCCCGTGGCCGGTACCTACAAGTTTGAAGCCTGGGGCGCGTTCGGCGGTGAAGCGCCCAACTACGAAGGACACGGCGGCGATGGCCGCGGCGGCTGGGGCGGCTATTCCGCCGGCAAAATCGTTATGGACCCGGGGCGTTCTACGCAGTGGGACCCCAACGATGTCGCTAATACCGGCGGCGGTGCGGGTAACCATCTAAAAGCAGCGTATATTTATGTGGGCGAAGGCGGTTACACGCGCAGCGGCCAAACAGCAGGTAAGGCCACCTGGAACGGCGGCGGGGCCGGCGGCATGGGCGGCGCGTATGGTGCCGGCTCGGGCGGCGGCGGAGCTACCAGCGTCAGCCTGACGCGCGGCGCGTGGTCGGACAGCCAGGTGCTCAACGACCGCATTATGGTCGCCGGCGGCGGCGGCGGGTACGGGCATAACAACGGCCGCACGGGCAACGCCGCGGGCTTTGCCGGGCAGGGCGGTCATGTAGGCAGCAACTGGAGTGGCAACCTCAACGACGCAAACCCCGCCACCGGCTATTTGGGCACCAGTGTTTCCGGCGGCTGGTGGATGGGCGCGACCCAGCGCCCGGGTTCCGGCCGCGGCGGCCAGGGCTTTGGCGTAGGCGGCAAGGGTCCCCAACCCCCGGGCTATGGCAGCTATGGCGCGGAAGGCCGCGGCGGCGGCGGCGGCGGCTACTTTGGCGGCGAGGTTGTCTGGAGCCCGCCCGCCACCGAAAGTAACTCAGGCGGCGGCGGCGGCAGCGGCTATGTTTCCGGCTACAATACAGGCACGGAGAGTTGTATTTCGTACAATCCCGTATCCAGGGAGGGCTGGATGGTGCCGAAGGGTGCGGAGAAACCCGGTACCGTTTCTCCTGCCTGGTCTGCGGTCAATATAGAGGACCACTACAGCGGGTATGAGTTTACCGAAGGGCTTATGAACAAGCTGAACGCGACGAACAACGGTACCAAGGGGGCCGGCGCGTATGCGTCTGGAACCTGGCAGGCGCACCCCCAAAACCCCAACAATAACATGAACGGCCTGGTAGCGCTCGGCAAAAAAAACCTGGACGGCTACTTCCGGGTTACCCTGCTACCCGCCAATCCATAAGGCGCGCCAGCGCGCAACAAGCCCCCGCCTCGCGGGGGCATTGTTTTTTTCTTGTCTTCTATGTATTTTATGTTGTTAGTTTTTATGGAGGGTGTGTATGACTGGCTGGCAATTTTTATCGGATGTTCTGGCTGGCCGGTATCCGGCGGCGAACTGGCTGCTGTTAATTGCCGGCTTTCTTGTATGTGTCTTTGTTGTCAAGCGGGTTTTATGGACTGGCTTTAAAGAAGAATTCAAAAAAGAGTTAAACATCGCAACCAAAACGGACATCAAGATTATCACAGACGGGCTTGACGAGATAAAAGACATTCTCAACAACCAGTCATCTAAAACGGACGACACTATTAACCGTTTAAGCAAACGCGAAGGCATTGTCCAGGAGTTGAGCAAGCGAGTCAAAGCGTAAACAACTCGAATGGCAAATGGTGTATAAAAAACAGGGGAGATGTGATGATAAATTTTGCAGAAGACATAAGGTCAATTTCCCGGGTAAAGTCTCATGCGGCCCAAATAATGAAACAGGTGGGAGAAAAGAATAATCCCATAATTATAACTCAGAATGGAGAAGCCAAAGCGGGTTTATTGGATGTAAAACGGTACCAGAAAATTATTGATTCAATAAATTTGATGAAAATATTGTCAATAGGCGAAAGTGATATAAAAAACAACAGGGTATATACCCATAAACAATTACATGAAAAAATAAACGCTATTTTAGAATAATAATGAAGCGGGAAATAATTTGGTCGAAAGATGCCGGCGATGAATTATCAGAAATAATATTATACATAAAGGAGAATTCTGGAAAAATAATAGCAGAAAATATTTATGCTAAAATAATGCATAAAGTTAATGACGCATCTGAAAATGCGGAAGGAAGAAGAATCGCCCCGCTTTTAATGGAAGTTGGAATAACTGATATACATCAAATCAATATAAATCCATGGATAGTATATTACAAAATAGAAAATGACACAATGAAAATAATATCTATAATAGACGGAAGAAGAAATTTAGAAGAAATATTACATAAAAAAATAATAGATGGAAAATTAACTTACCCGTAATTGCGTTTCGTGGGTTTTTTCTTTCTCGTTTTTCAATTTTCATTTAATCAGCATTGCCTTGGAAATAACAAACAGCGCCAACCTTGCATAACAAGACGGTATTCAATTTTCCTTTACCCTTGGGGGCGCTTGTGCCGATAATTAAAGCATCGCCGGTTGCGGGACGGCGGTATTTTTGGGAATCGCTATGGAAATTATCAAAGGCATTGCGGCCTCGAGCGGCATTACTATAGGAAAGGCGTATTTGTGGCGGGGGGGCGATGCGCCCGAAGTTCCCCGCTACACGTTTCGCCGGCAGGAAGACAGCGAAAAAGAATGGGCGCGCTTTGTTGCCGCGGTTAAGGCCGTCGTAAAACACAAAACAAGCCATTTACGCGCGCTGGAAAACAAATCCGGCAAGTCAGGCAAGGACGAAGCCGATGTTCTAAAATCGCAGATTCTAATGATTGAAGACATTTCCCTCCATGATGGCGTGCGCTCCCACCTTTTTGAAAAAAAAGAAAATGTTGAATGGGCTGTCCGCCATGTGGCGCATACCTTGGTGCAGACCTTGTACAAAACAGCCGATAATTACCTGCGCGAACGGGCTGCCGATATTACCGGCACGGCAAACGAACTCTTGTACCAACTGCTCGGCGTAAAGCGGCAGGCATTGAGCGCGCTGGGCGAAAAGCGCATCATCATAGCTCATGACATACTTCCGGCAGATGCTATTACCATGAACAAGCGGCGCGTCCAGGCAATCGCCCTGGATGCCGGCAGCGCGACAAGCCACACCGCCCTGCTCGCGCGTTCAAAAGAAATACCGGCGGTTGTAGGTCTTGGCTCGGTAACAAAAAAGGTAAAGAACGGCGACACGGTTATTGTCGACGCAATGCTCGGCGAAGTATGGATTAACCCCGAAGAAGACGTTATCAAATCGTACCAGAAAAAGCTCCGCGCCAGCCGCCGTTCCCGCACCAGCATTGAAGGCGAACAAGAACTGGAAGCGCGCTCGCCGGACGGAACGCTGTTTACCCTAAAGGCGAACATCGAACTGCCGGCGGACGCGGCAAAAGCCTACAAGTACGGCGCCGAAGGAATCGGCCTCTTTCGTTCTGAATTCCTGTTTTTTAGCCCCAGTATTCCCGCCGATGAAGAAACCCAGTACCGCGCGTACTGCAAAGTGATCAAAGCGTCCGCCGGTAAGCCCGTAACAATACGCACCAGCGACATTGGCGGCGACAAAATACAGCCGCATTTTTTTAGCGCCGCCGAACAAAACCCGCTGTTGGGCTGGCGCGCCATACGGGCCAGCCTGGCATCCCCCGACGTGTTCAAAACCCAACTACGCGCGATACTGCGGGCAAGCGTGTACGGGCCAACGTGCATAATGTTCCCGATGATAGCGGCGGTGGAAGAACTACAGGCGGCGCTTGCGCGCATTAACGAAGCAAAAGACGAGTGCGCCAGCCGCAAGCAGAATTTCAGCCCGGACATAAAAATTGGCACCATGATAGAAATTCCGTCCGCGGCGCTCATCGCTCCGGCGCTTGCCCGCCTTGTCGATTTCTTTTCGATAGGCACCAACGACCTGCTGCAATATACGCTGGCCGTTGACCGCGGCAACGAAAAAGTAAACTACCTTGCCGACCCGTGCCACCCCGCGCTGCTGCGCCTTATAAAAATGACCATAGACGCGGCGGACGGCGCGCATATTCCGGTGTCCGTCTGCGGGCAGATAGCCGCCGACGAAACAATGCTCCCCATTTTGGCCGGCCTTGGCCTGCGCGAATTCAGCATGAACGCCGTCTGCATCCCCAAAATAAAAACCGGCATCCGCGCCCTCGACCTTGCCAAAAGCCGCGCGCTCGCCGAAAAAGCCGTCCGCGCCTCCAGCGCCGCCGAGGTACGGGCGCTGTTTGGCCAGGCCATTACTGGCCAGGCTGGTACATAGGGTCTGCTATTTACCAGCGTTTAGCGGCATAATGGGTGCATGTTCCTGCATTTTTTGCCGCATCCGCGCGTTATAAAAACCTTCGCGCTGGTCGGGCCAAGCGGCACCGGAAAAAGTTTTCAGGCAAAATTTGTCGCGCAAAAACGCCGCATCGACTTTATCATCGACGACGGCCTTCTGATACGGAACGCCCGCATTGTCGCCGGACATTCGGCCAAGGAAGAAAAAAGTTTTATGGCGGCGGTAAAAGCGGCGCTTTTTGACGAAAAAAGCCGCCGCGACGAGGTGGCGCGCAAACTCCAGACGGAGCAATTCCGGCGCTTGCTCATTCTGGGCACTTCAGAAAAAATGGTCAACAAAATCGCCGCGCGCCTTCAGCTTCCGCTGCCGTCCACCATCATCAGAATAGAGGAGATTTCAACCCAAAAAGACATAGAAAACGCCAAACGAATGCGGCGGGTCGAAGGCAAGCACGTAATCCCCGCCCCGGGCGCGGAAGTGAAGGGGCAGTATCCGGCCATTTTTCACGATGTAATACGGATTTTTAGGAAAAATACCGCGCCGGTAACTATTACGGTGCCGGAAATGTACGAAAAATCCGTGGTCAAGCCCATTTATTCCCGCCCCAGCAGGCTGATTGTTTCGGAACGGGCGCTGAGTCTTATGGTTCAGAACTGCCTGGACGAGTTTAACGCGCGGTTTATGGCGCGAAAAATAGCGATAAAACAGTCCGAAACGGGGTATCGCATCGTTATTACGCTGGATATTCCGTTTGGCACGGAATTGCAGGATACCATTACGCGGCTGCGGGAATATATTATCGAAAATATCGAGCATTTTACCGGAATTTTAATCGAGGACGTGAACATCATTATAGACAAAATTTTAGAAATGTAGTATACTTACTATAAATCTTTGTAAGTTAGAAGGGGCTTTTATAAGATTCCCTCAAAGAACAGGAGGAAGAGGATGAAAAAATACATCGGGGTTATGCTCTTTGCCACACTGATATTCGGTCAGGCTGCGGCGCAGAGTGTCTATGTAAGTCCGACAAGGGCGACGATTAGCACAAAGCTATTCGAAGTTGTTTCTGATGGGGGCAGTTACGATGCTGAAACCCTTTGCCGGGAGCTGGAGGAGCGTTTTGAGGTTTACAACCGGCTTTTCCGCTTTAACAAGGACTCGCTTCTAGCGCCGCTTAAGGTAATTGCGTTTACCGACAAAACGGCCTATGACGAGTATGTTAAATCGAAGTTGGGGTCGACTCGGGATGGCGCGGTCTATCTGCACTACAATCAGGTGGACAAGCGCGAACTGGTTGTTCACCGCGGGAGTGTGGAAGAGCAGCGTATGCTGCCGCACCAGGCTTTTATTCAATATTTAAGGGCCTTTATTCCCTACCCGCCAACGTGGATGCGCGAAGGGTTTGCTATCTATTTTAATACCTTAAAATACGATAAAGAATCCCGCGAGCTTCGCTACGAGGAGAATCTCTCCTGGCTGGAAACCGTCAAAAATCTTGGCAACCAGCATCCGTCGCTGGAGCAGGTGTTCCTGGCCGACATTAAGGGCGCGCCGGAGTATTTTCAGCCGGTTTCCTGGGCGATTGTATCGTTTTTCCTAAACAACGGCGGTTCCGGCGACTATTTCCGGTCGCTTACCGATGCCTTTAAGGTGTTGGAGCCGTCGAAATCCGCCGGAGATAACGCGCAGATGGTTTTGCAGGAACTTGTCGGGTTTACTACGCTGGAAAACATGACGAATGATTACTATTCGTACATTGCCAGCCGCAAAACGTTTGCCGAGTTGGTGCAGGCGGGGCAGGAGGCGTACACGGCCAAAAACTGGGTGGAAGCCGAAAACTACTTCCTTCAGGCTTTGTACCAGAAGCCGACGCACTACGCGCCGTACTACTATCTGGGGCTCTTGGCGTACGAGCAGAAAAGTTATGACCTTGCGGAGCGCTACTATCGTTCTGCCGTGCAGTACGGTGCCGATGTCGCGCTGGTAAGTTACGCGCTTGGTATTAACGCCGCGACCGCTGGCCGTAATGACGAGGCGGTTACGTATTTGCAGGAAGCGGCGCGCATTTCACCGGAACGGTACAAGGAACGCACGGACAGTATTATTATCCGGCTGCGCTAAGGAAGCGTGCGGAAAAGCCCTTGTGCAAAAAAAAAGCCGCCTTTTGGCGGCTTTTTTTTTGCGGTCAAGCAGGCGGCGTGTTATTGGCGGAGCGCGTTTGCCTTTTCTCGCAGCGCCGCGATTTGGCGCTTTGTTTCTTCCGGCGCGGGGCCGCCGGGTAAATTGCGCGCGTTTACAGCCGCTTCCGGCTTTAGGCGCGGGTAGATGTCGCTTTCAAACAGCGGCGAAAATGCTTTAAGCTCGGCAATTTCTACCTCTGCGATGCTTTTTCGCCCGCGCGCCACGCAGTCGCGGACAATGCGCGCCGCCGTTTCGTGCGCGGAGCGGAACGCCATGCCTTTGCATACAAGGTATTCGGCGCAGTCGGTCGCTTCGATAAAGCCGCCGTCGCAGGCCGCACGCATGGCGCTGGTGTTAAAGCGGGCGCTTTTAAGCATACCGCCAAACATGCATAGCGAGGCTTCAACAGTATCAAAGCTGTCGAACAGCGCTTCTTTATCTTCCTGCAAATCTTTGCCGTATGCGTACGGCAAGCCCTTTACCAGCGTTAGCAGCGTTACCAGGTTTCCCGCTGTCCGCCCGGCCTTGCCGCGGATAAGTTCGGCAAAGTCGGGGTTTTTTTTCTGCGGCATTATCGAGGAGCCGGTGCTCCATTCTTCGGCAAGGTCGATAAATTTAAATTCTTCGCTGGC
>JAITGR010000222.1 GCA_031280455.1 Spirochaetaceae bacterium | reverse complement strand
GCGCGATAGAGAAAGCGCAGAGCCGGATAGAGGAAGTAACGCAGGACAGCGACCTTATGCACTACTACACACTGCGGCAGATGGCGCTCTCCGACTGGACAACCGGCGTCAACACCGCTTTCGAGAAAGGCGTTGTGGAGGGTATGGAAAAAGGCATCGCGCAAGGGATCGCGCGAGGTCTGGAGAAAGGGATGGAGAGAGGTTTTTTGGACTCGGCGCGGCGGCTGAAGGCGGCCGGCGTCGCGCTTGAAGACATTGCGCTATTTACCGGGCTTAGCGCAGAGCAGATAGCCCGGCTGTGATTTCAGGCGGCCTCGCCCCCCGCCGCCTCCAAGCCCAAACCGCTGCGCGGTTTGGGCAGCGCTCCCCCCTCGCCTCTTGCCGCCGTTTGCGCCGATAATTAAACAAACTCTCCAAAACAGGTTTGGGGTAGTTTTTGGATAGTTAGCAAGTGCGTGCCAAACGATTTATCTATGTTGAACTTCTCGTGTTTCTGGGCCTTGTCGCGGCGACAACGCTCGCGCTGCGGCCAGTACGCGCGCATCTGGCCTCCACACTGCGCGAGACGGAGCTGTCGCTTATCGGCGCCGCCGAGCGCGCCGCGGGCAAACAAATTCGGTACCAAAGCGCCGGTCTTTCCCTGTTCAATACATTTGACATCCGCGGCGTGGAGTTACGCGACTCCGAAAATGCCGCCAGCGAAGCTGGCGCTGCCGAAGGCGGCGCTGCCGCCACGCTGCCGGATGTCTCTGTTGAGCGGGTGCGCGTCGCGTATTCGCTGCCGGCGCTGCTGGCCGGTGAAGGGCTTAAAACCATACGCCGCGTTACCCTGGACAAGCCGCGCGTCGCGCTGACAATTCCCGCAAAGCCGGACGGTACGCGGCCTCCGGCGTTTGTATACAGCCGCTTCTACACGGCTTTTTCCGGCTTTTTTGGCGACGGCTTCGAGCTGGTCGTGCGCGATGGCAGCCTGAATGCCAGTTTTGGCGGCACCGGTACCGCCGGCCTTGACCGCGTACACGCGGTCTTCAAAAAAAACAGGCTCATCACGCTGGAAGGCCGGCTGCGCGGCGATGTACGGGGAACGCTTTCAGGCGGCGCTGTGGCGGCCTCGTCGCCGGTGCGCTTTCAGGCTTCGTTTACCCCGCAGAGCGCCGCCATCAGGCTTTCCGCGCTGGCGCTCAAAACGGACTTTATGGCGCTGCAAAAAACCGACGTTCTGGTTACGGTCAGCGACCACGGCATTACGGCGCGGAAAATCAACGACCGCCGCCCCTTCGACCTGTTCGTCAGCTACAAGCCGGAAGGCGGCGTCTACCACGCCGCGTTCAGCGCGAAAGATTTTACCCCGTCCGAACTTGCCGCCTTCCGCGGGCAGAAACTGCGCCGCTACGAGTGGGCGTTGTGGTCGCATCTCAGCGGCTCGCTGACTGTGGACGGCGCCGCCGCCACCGCGCCCCGCTACCGCGCCGACCTTTCTGGCGCGCTCAGCGCGTCCTCGCCGCTTGGGTACAGCCGCTTTTCGCTCGCCGCATCAGGCGACACCAAGCGCGTATCCGTGCAGAACGCCAGCCTTACGCTGGGCGGCGGCTCGGTCAACTACCAGGGCGGCATCGCCTTCAACCCCATCGCGCCAAACGGCAGGCTTGTAATCCGCGACGTTCGCCCCAACAAAAAGACCGATTCCGCCGTGAACGCCGCTTTCATGCTTTCGGGCTATAACGGCGACATCAACATATTTGCCGACACCGTTTCGCTGGGCACGGTCGAACTGCAGGGCGTTAACGCCGATTTTCTGCGCACACGAACCGGCTACAACTGGAACGCCAGCGCCCTGCGCTTTATCCCCGGCCCCGCCGGCGTGCACATTTCCAACATTGACGCCGGCGGCACCATCGACACGCGCGCAAAAAACCTGGAGGCGAACATCGCGTTAAACGCCGTTTCGGTCGCCGACGTGCTGGGCATTCTCGACCTGGCCGTGGACACCAAAAAATCGTACGCCAACGTGCTCGCCAACAACGTATTTTTTACCACAGAGATTTTTTTCAACACCGACTTTGAACACTTTGCGTACAGCATCCCGCACCTGGTCATCGCGCTGCAAGGCCGGCGCGGCGGCTTTGCGGTAAGCTCAATCTCCGGCACCGACCAGTTTTTTGAACTAAACAGCAGCCGCTTTGTCTGGAAAAACGGCAGCATGGACATGCTTGCGCGGGCAGACTTTGCCAACAAAAACGACATTACGTTTAACGTCGATTTTTCGCTGCACAACATAGCCTACTACCTCAACGGCGCGATACTCGATAAAAGCGACCTGCGCGTTTCAGGCTCGTACGGGCTGGAAATGAGCGCCTCGCTGCACAACGGCGGCGCGGCGGGCTTTATAAAAATGGAAAACTTTCCGCTGCCAACCGGAAGCGAAATGTCCGCGCTCACCTTTGACGCGGGCTTCCGGTACGCCGGCATCGACCAGTGGACCTTCGACGTGAACCGGCTGGAACTCACAGGCGGCGGCGCGCTTATGTCGGCGAACACGCTGCGCGTCCGCGGCACGGTCAACCAGGACGGCGCGCTCTTCCCCGACATTTTCTTTGGCAAAAACGAAAGCGCGCTGTACGGCGACGGCTCGTTCATCTGGGACACCCTGCCGCTGCCCGCGCGGCTTTCCGGACGGCTTTCGCTGAACAACGCCGCCCTGTCAGAACGCTTTGTCGTGGACTGCCGCTATGAAAGCGGCGAACTGGCCGTCCGCGCCGACATGTTCAACTTCCAGTCGGACTGGGTGTACGACAGCCCGCTTAACGCCGTCCTTTCAGGCTCGTTCGCCTTCCGCCACAAGCCCCCCCCCGCCGCCGACACGCTCGCCGTCGCGGAGCAAGCCCCCGCCGCGGAGGAAGCCCCCGCGCCCGCAGACGAGGCCGCCGCGCCGTCGCGCTGGGAACTCAACTTTGACATCTATTCGCTTACCATGAACCTCGCCGGCGCTCCGGCGCAGGTAAAAACGCGCGGCTCGTTTAACCAGTATTCTTTTACCGCCGGCGAAACCGCCATTACCTTTTCGCAAGTACAGGCGCGCATCCCCGCCATCAGCCTGAATTTAGCCGCCGGCGAACTCAAAACGGAAATAACGGCAGAAGGCTTTGCCGTCGACCGCCCGCTGCGCTTTAACGGCTGGGCCTCCGCGCGCTTTGAGCCCGCCGATTCGTGGTTCGCGTTTTCCAGAATACTCACCGCGCTGTCCGGCGAAATCCGCATGGAAACATTCACCTTCGGCAGCGCCCGCGCGGAAAAGCCGTTTTCCTTTGTGTTTGAAAAAAGCGGCGCGGTCTTCAGCGCGTCAGGCGGGCCGGAAAACATGCTCAAAACCCGCATCGACGGCGACGGCAACCTTTTTATCGCGCTGTCCAAACCCTCCCCCGTCCGCGGCGCGGTTTTCGGCTTTATCCGCGGGGGCCTATTAGACGTAGAAAGCTCCGGCCTCTACATAGACCTGGGGAGCCTTTGGGAATTCGTGCCGCTCGAAGTCATCCAGTTTACCGGCGGCATAGTCAGCGCGGACATCCGCATACAAGGCCCGGCAGACGACCCGCTGTTTTACGGCCAGGCCTCAGGCGGCGATGTCCGCTTTAACCTGCCGCAGTATTTAAGCGCCGCCGCCGGTCCCGCGCCGGTAACCCTCAACTTCAACGGTGCCGAAATGACCATCGAGCCGGTCGTCATACCATCAGGCGGCGGCGAAGCGCGCGTTTCCGGCGTCTTTCAGTTTGACCACTGGATACCCCGCACCTTCACCCTCAACATTGACTCGCCGCAAGAGTACCCCCTCCCCTTCGGCGTTGACGTCGCCGGCATCAACGCCAAAGGACTTGCCGCCGGCCACCTTACCATAGTCCTGGAAGAAGGCTCCATAACAATCGCGGGCAAGCTCCTGGGCGACAACGCGGAAATCACCCTCGACTCAGGACGCTTTGGGTTTTCGGCGCGCGAGACCCGCGCCGCCGATTCCGCGCTGGAAGTCATAACCGCCCTTACCATACGCACCGGCCGCAAAGTCATGTTTTTGTGGCCCAACAGCTTCATGCCGCTCCTCCAGGCAACCGCCGCCGCCGGAGACGAAATCACGCTCACCAGCAATTCCCTGTCCGGGCAATTCTCGCTCAAAGGCGCAATCTCCCTGCGCGGCGGCGAAATGTCGTACTTCAAACGCAGCTTTTACCTGCGTTCAGGCAGCCTCAGCTTCAACGAAAACGAATCGCAGTTCGACCCGCGGCTTTCGATACGGGCGGAAATGCGCGACCGCACCGTCGACGGCCCGGTAACCATATCCATGATTATCGAAAACCAGAGCCTTCTGTCATTCACCCCGCGCCTGGAATCGACCCCCGCCCTGTCGCAAGTCGAAATCCTGTCCCTACTCGGCGAAAATTTTTCCGGCAGCAAAGACACCGACGACCAAATCCAGTCGCCATTTACCTCGTCCGCCGTTGACCTTTTTTCGCAGATAATTCTTGTCCGCCGCTTTGAAAACTTCATGCGCGACAAAGTGCTCCACGTTGACATGTTTTCGATGCGCGCGCCCATTGTGCAAAATTACTTATACCTAACCAACCGTCCCGAAGACCAGCAGACACAGCTTCGCGTCGGCAATCTTTTTGACAACACCTCGTTATTCATCGGGAAGTACATAGGCAGCGACATGTTCGCGCAAGTCATGCTCAACATGCGCTACGACGAAAACCGCGCCCAGTTTCAGGGACTCACACTGGAGCCGGAATTCAACCTGGAATTCAACACCCCGCTTTTTGTTATACAATGGCAAATGCGCGTAAACAACCTGGAATACCTGTGGACACAGCCGGCGGCAATAAAAGACCTGTGGATACCCAACAACGCAATATCAATCGTAAAACACTGGACACTTCCGTAACCGGTCAAATTCAGGGCGCATGCCCACCGTATACGGTGGGCACCGCGCTATCCGTTCCAATCTTTTTGCCTGCGGCAAAAAGAATTTCCACTTCCATCGCTTGCGCTGCCGAAAATCCGCAGCCATGCGGATTTTCGGCTTGGCGTTGCACAAAGTGCAACGCCACACTTGGACACCAGGCGGCATCCATACCGCCGCATACATGCGGCGGACGTAATGCCTAAAAACAAAACCTAGCCCAAGGCACACTGGTTGCTGAGAGGCAGCCAAGTGAAACACAAAGGACTAGGTATGAGTACAAGAAAAGACCTTTTTAGGACTTCCGGTCAAGAGTACCGGAAGGCGGGGAAAAAAGAGCGCGGAGAAATCCTTGACCGGCTTACGGAGCCGCCTCATGTAAGCGATGAGAGCAAGGAGGAGCTGAAAAGGCGCAAAGGGCTTTACAACCCGTTGCGGTTGAATGAGGGGCTTAACCGCGCGGT
>JAITGR010000175.1 GCA_031280455.1 Spirochaetaceae bacterium | reverse complement strand
CGTGCCTATTTGCGTAATTAGCGTACATTCGCGGATTTTCCTTTTTCCTGGGCCTATCCCAAAAAAAGCGAGGCCACGTAGCCGGCGGCCAGCGGGATGATGATGTTATCCCAGTCTTTAAGCGGCAGCGCCTCCACAACAGCCGCGATAAACGCGGCGGCACACGAAAGCAGCCAGTTGTGCGAAACGTGCAGCGCAGAAAGATAGACGGCGATAAAACAGGCGATCGAGCCTTCAATACTCTTACCCTGCAGCACCGGCGGCCGCGTCTTGCCAAAAATGCGGCCTACCAGGCTCGCGAAGCCGTCGCCAAAGGCCAGCGCGTACACAGCGACGGCGGCGGCCACCGGCGGGAACACCAGCAGCGACAGCAGCGCCCCCAGCGCGAGCGTAACCGGCCCCAGCGCGAATTTGCCGCAGTCGCGCTCGCGGCTTGCCATGCCGGCAATGCGGTGAAAAAATGGGACAGCAAAGCCTTTAAGGGTTAGAAGCTCGCAGGCGGTGTACAGGACAATGCCCGCCGCAAGCAGCGCCATCGCAAAATGCTTGTGCACCGCCGCAAGCGCCGGCACAACGGCAATCAGCAGGTGAATACCCTTGCGCACCATTTCGCCCTTCGCCTTTTCCATGGAAATAACGGGCAATAATGAAAACAGCAAACGGTTTGGCGCCGCGTCAATACTTTCGGTCATTACAACCGGCAATATACCACAATGGCCTGAAATAAACAATGCGAGCCGCGCAGCGCGCGCCGCGCAACGCGCGCCGCGCAACGCGCGCGCCCTGTTTTACTTTTTTGTGATTCCCGGTACAATAAAACCAGCTATGAAGGTTTTTTCCTTTCCCCATGGTGGCATTGAATTATCCGACCGTTCGGCCCCCCGCGCAGACCGCAGCTCGCTTGCTTTTTTGCCGGGGCTTTCTGTCATTCCCATGATTCAGCATAACGGCGTCCACTCGTACGCGGTCGTGTCGATTGGCGACCATGTTGAAGAAGGGGAACTTATCGCCCGCGGCCAGGGAGCCGGTTCGGCCAACATACACGCGCCCGTGCCCGGGACGGTTGTTCAGTTTGCAAGCTGGAAACTGCCGGAAAAAATAACGAATGACGCCATTGTCATTAGGCTGGAGGGAAAATTCGGCCTTTTGGGGAAGGATTGCCGTGTGTATGAGTGGCGGCACCTGTCCGCGTTTGAACTGCGCGCGCTTATGGCCGAATTTGGCGTTATCGAAATGGAAGGCCTAGGACGCCCGCTGTCCGAGATTTTTTCGTCAGCCGACTGCGCCTGTACGCCGGTTACGCTCGTAATCCGCTGCGTGTTCGACGACCCCTGGCTCGCGGCGGATTACTGCCTGTGCAGGGAGCGCGCGCGCGCAGTCGCCTGCGGCGCGCTTATCGCGGCGAAAGCGGCGGGGGCGGCGCGCATCTGCCTGGCTGTTTCCGCAAACGGCCGCGCTATCGCCGCCGCGCTGGAAGAGGAATTTGCCACGCTGCATGTTGAAGTGGAGCAGGTACTCGTCAGCGCCAAATACCCGCAGCGCTCGGCGACCGAGCTGTCGTACTCGCTGCGCCAGTACGAAAAAAGCCAGAGCGCCCCGCTGGGAGCGCTGGTGTTTCTGGGGCCGGCGACATTGGCGGCGGCGTACGACGCGGTTGTGCTGCGAAAGCCGGTGCTCGACCGGTACGTGGCCGTCGGCGGTTCGGCGATACGGGAGCCGCGCGTGCTGCGGGTACGCATCGGCACGCGCATTGCCGACGTCTTCCGCGAATGCGGCGGCTATACAAGCCCGCCGCGGCGCATTGCCACAGGCTCGCCGATAATCGGCCGCGCGGTGTTCAGCACCGACGAGCCGGTGATTAAGACGACGTACGCGGTGTTCGCCGTCGCGCAGGAAACGTTTACCGCCGCCATGGGCTTGCGGGGCAGCTGGCAGGTGCTGGATTTGCGCTCCGCCGGCAGAACGCCGGGAAAAACGCCGCCGCGGGAAAAACGGCGCTACCGTACCGCCCGCCATTGCATCAACTGCGGCGAGTGCCGCGATGTCTGTCCGGCGCGGCTTGACCCGGAAGACATTTACAAAAGCATTAACGAAAAAAAACACGGCCTATCCGTCGCCCATTTGGTCATGCGTTGCCACGGCTGCGGCTGCTGCGAGGCGGTGTGCCCTTCAAACCTGCCGCTGTGCACGACCATTATCAATCCGGCGTTCAAGGGCGATTGAGGGAGCGGCATGTTGAAGTACAGAGCCAGAGCGCGAAGGAGTGCGTATGTATGAACGGGAAATCTCGTTATTTGAACGGCCGCTGTTGAGTTTTGCCCGCGCGACCCCCCAGCGCATGGCGATAGTTTCGTTTTCCGCGGCGCTGGTTATTCTGCAGTCGGCGCTGGCCGACCGGGGCGCGTCGTGCCTCCTTGCCGCCTGCGCGGTTGCCGGCTCCCTGTGCGCCGAGCTCATAGTCTCCCGCGTGCGCCGCCAGTACCTGCTTACCGATTTAAGCGCGCTGTGTTCCGCGCTGGTTCTTACGCTGATGCTGCCCGCCGCAATCAATCCGGCGTTCGCTTTTTTGGGCGCGTTTTTCGCGACGGGTGTCGTCAAGGGCGCTTTCGGCGGGCTTGGCGCGAACTGGCTGAACCCCGCGCTGGCGGGGGCGCTGTTTGTCCGCTTTTCCTGGCCGGGCCTGTACACGCTGGCGCTCACGCCGGTGGATGCCGCCGTAGGCGGCGCCGGCGCGGAGAACGCGTTGTTCAGCATGATAAGCGCCGTTTTCGGCGTACTCAACGGCACCGTTTTCCGGCTTTTTGCCGCGGAAATTCCCGCCGAAACCGCGGGGCTGCTGGTGAACGCCAGCGCCGGCATTGTCGCCGACCGCGGAGGACTCGCCCTGATGCTTGCTGGCATTGTTATATGCGCCGGCGTCCACCGCTTTTTCCTGTCCGCGCTGTACCTTGGCCTGTATCTGGCGCTGGTCTGGGCGGCCGGCGGCGCAGAAAACAACGCGGCTGGCAGCGCCGGCGGCGACATATTCCACTGCCTTTTTTCCGGCGGCACGCTGGTCGCGGCGTTTTTCCTCATAGCCGACCCGTCAACCGGCGCGAAATCCCAGAGCGGAAAAATCTGCGCCGCCCTGCTTGCCGCCCTGCTTAGTTTTGCGTTCCGCTACCTAAAGCACGAGACCTACGGGGCGTTTTTCGCCGTCGCGGCAGTAAACGTACTGTGCCCCGTCATTCTGGGCGAAGAAAGCAGGCGGCTCTACAACCGCGCCATAACCGTCCGCGGCGCGCCGCAGGATTGGAGCAACCGACGGGAGCAGGGAGGCGGCCGGTGAAGCAACAACGCGCTTTTTGGGCAGTTATTCGCGCCATCCCGCGCACCATACTGCAATTCTTTCGGGAACTGAACGACGATTCAATTTTCGCTATATGGATAGCGGCGATTTTTTTGGCCGGCACACTCATCTGGGGGCTGGGCGCGCGGACGCGGGATGCGCGAACCGCGCAGTTAGCAAACCGAACGCTGGCGGAAGCCGGCGATTCGCGCTCCCTCTCCGAGCCGGTTCCCGCCTGGCGCATGTACGGGCCCGCGCTGGCCGCCGGTTCCTGGTATGTAATGAACAATCGTGAGCTGGCGCTTATTTTTCCGGTTTTTTACGAAGGCATAGCCTGCCCGTTTTTGGCCATATTCCGCGACGACGGCAAAACTGGCAGTTTGATACCGCTCAGCGGCGCGGCGAAAAACGCCCTGGAACGCGCGCGCGCCGGTTACGTTGACATGTACCTAACCCATGCCGAAAAAGCGGCGCGGCTGATACTCAAAAAATTGTACGGAGGGCAGGGATGAAAAGAACCGCGATAAAAAATTGGATGTACCGGTGGACTGAACCTGCCGCCGCGCCGCTTTCGGCGACAGTGCTGCTGGTGCTTGCGACAAGCAGGATGGCGTACGCGCTGATATGCGTGTTCACCCTGCTGTGGACCTGTGTCATAAGCGGCCTTGTCCGCTTCGTGCTGCGAAAAGTCATGCC
>JAITGR010000098.1 GCA_031280455.1 Spirochaetaceae bacterium | reverse complement strand
AACGCTGATTAAATCGAATCTAATCAGCATTGCCCTTTGTAATTGCTCATTTCATTACGCAATTACGGGTAAGAAGCAATGATTAAATGCTCGTTGGCATTTAATCATTGCTTCCCTAGCCTCGCCCCCCCGCCGCTCTGCGGCGGCACCCGCGCGCCAAAGGCAAAAATGTCCGCAGGGGGGCTTGACAATTTTGCGCGGCTGTGGTATTGTAATGATACATGGTTCTTGTTCCTTTGCGATTGGGGTTCGCGGAGGAACGTTTTCATGGGCGACCTCCTTATATTTGGTCTTGGCCAAGGGCTCGTATGGGCTCTTGGCCTCTTTTTATTTTTAGGCTAGTATGGCGGTAGGAGTTATCCCCTATTCTTTTTTTGCGCACTCTTGTAAAAAACCTGGCAATACGGTAATATGGCATGGAATAGGTGAGGAACGCCCTGTTTGCGGCTGGTAAAGGAGAAAGTCATGCAAATTACCGATGTTAAAATTCGGAAAGTTTTGGACGATGACAAACTAAAGGCTTACGTTTCCCTTACTTTGGACAATTGTTTTGTTGTCCATAACATAAAAGTAATCGAGGGAAAGGACGGCCTTATTATCGCGATGCCCAGCAGAAAAACGCGCACTGGTCAATACCGCGATGTCGCGCATCCGATAAACGGTGATTTTCGGGCTATCATTCACAATACGATTCTGGAAAAATATGCCGCGGCGGATTTTGAATGCGGCGAAGAAAGCGGCGAAACCGATGAGCTGCCGGAGGCCGTTGAATAGGCCGCCGGAAATCCGCGGTATGAGCGCGTATTATTGGGACGTAGGCAAGTGGTAAGCCACCGGGTTTTGGCTCCGGCATGCACAGGTTCGAACCCTGTCGTCCCAGCATAACGAACGGCAGAAATTACAATCTGCCGTCCCATAGCGCCGCCTTTGACCTGAAGTGCAAAGGCGGCAACAATAGTTTTTAAGGAGAAAAAAATGGCTAATGTTCAATTTGCCGCAAAAAAAAGAAGCGTAACAGGGTCGGCGGCGGTCAACCGGCTGCGCCGCACCGGACGCATTCCTGCGGTTATTTACGGACACAACGAGACGGTTTCCCTCGATTTGGACGAGCGGGAATTCACGGGCGGCATTAAAGGCATAACCGAAAGCACCATCGTAACGGTAGCCTTTGACGGCGGCACGCACGAGGCCTTTGTCAAAAGCACGCAGCGGGATATTACCAACGGAAAGATTTTGCACATTGATTTTTACGAAATCGAACCCGGCAAAATCTTGCGTACCAAAGTATCGCTGCGCACCTTCGGAAACCCCGTCGGCGTGCGGGACGGCGGCATCCTGGAAACGCCGCTGCGCGAAATCGAAGTTGAGTGTATGCCGCAAGACCTGCCGGCGCGCATCGAAGTTGACATCAGCGAGCTCAAAGCGAACCAGACCATCCACGCCGGCGACTTAAAACTGGCAAGCGGCGTTAAGCTGCTTTCGGCACCGGACAAAGTTGTCGCGCTGGTAAAATTCGCGCGGCAGGACAAAACCGCCGCCGCCCAGGAAGCAGCCCCCGAAGCGGCCGATGCCAAAGCCAAGCCGGCCAGTTAAGCGTGTTCCGGCGGCCGCATGAGCCTTTCCCAAAATTGCAATTTTGGGAAAGATACCTTGATTTCAGCGGGATACCGCGCGCTGGACGAGGCATGACAGGACGCCGCCGGCTGGTAGCCGGATTGTGCCGCGTATTGCTGCTCGTGTCCGCGCGCGCCGCTTTTACGCTCGGCACCCTTGAACAAAGCGGTACGCCGTTGCCGTTTGAAGAAGAAGACGGCGGCGGCGAACTATCCGTAGGACGGCCACCAGCGCCGGCAACAATCGAACTCAACCTCCTGTCGCCAACCATACACCTCAACAACACCGCCAGCCGCGCGGAAAAAGTAATGCGTTCACTGGCAAAAGCGCACCCCAAACGCATACGCGACGTTGCGTACATACACGGCGACTGGGCAGTAGAACTCCACGGCATCTGGTATTTTTACGCCGACGGCAAACTCCTGCCGGAATCACTCCGCTCCTCCGCCGATTTATACACCTCCCAGCCATTCTACAACTACCCCAAAGACCTGCCGGAGTGGAAAGCGCCGGACAAAGAAGAAGACGAACGCCTGGCACGCATTACAAGCCAGCGGCGCGGCAGCAGCAAACAAACGCAGCGCCGCTCCCAGTATTTTTACAACGACCTCTGGAACATCCACAACCGCGCCGAAGCCTGGGAACAAGTAAAAACAATAAAATTTTTAGGCAAAGAAATCCTCGTCCACCACGCGATACTGGAAGAACTCGCCCTTATCGAGCAGCGCATCAACAAAGAAGCCCGCGGCAGCCGGCAAATAAAACAATGGCTGGACAGCATCGACACCATAAGCGCCTGGAACTGGCGCACCATAGCCGACACCCAAAGCACCAGCAACCACGCCTACGGCACCGCCATAGACATACTCCCCGCCGGCCCCAGCCTCCGCTCGCGGGAAACCTACTGGCTCTGGACCGCGCAAAAACGCGAAAACTGGTGGAACACCGCATACACAGAACGCTACCAGCCGCCGGACGCAGTCGTCAAAATATTCGAATCCTACGGCTTTATCTGGGGCGGAAAATGGCTCTTTTATGACACCATGCACTTTGAATACCGCCCGGAAATTCTCTTACTCAACGACATAGAAATTACCGGCGAATATTAGAACATACAGGCGCTGCAATCGCTTGCGCGGCTTACCGGCGGCGGCGGAGCGCGCGAATATACGGGTCGCCGCTTACCGCAAGCACAACCAGACAAAGCGCGACAAACAACACCCCGCACACAAGCGTTTCCGTTATCAGCGCCGGACGGCCGGCAATACCGGCGGCACCCAGAATAGCGGCGGCATACTTTTTTGCCAGCACAAGCGGCGCGCCGCACACCGCCGCCACCAGCGCCACCTTACCCACATACCGCACCGGCACCCAAAAAGCCGGCACCGGCTCATCCGGCGCGGCGGCGGCGCGGCGGCGCATCAGCACACACAACACCACCGTATTCACCGCGCCGCTGACCGAAAGCGCCAGCGCAATGCCGCCGCCCCGCAGCGGCCCCGCCAAAAACGCCGCCAGCGCTATATTCACGGCAAACGAAACAATACCGGCGGCGGTCGGCGAAACCGTATCTTTACGCGCGTAAAAAGCCGGCGCCAAAATCCGGTTAAGCGCGATAAAAAACAGCCCCGCAATGTGGCAATTGAACGCGGTAAGCGTCAGGCGCACCGAACTTTCATCAAAATTTCTAAACTGAAACAAAATGCGTATCAACTGTTCGCCGTACAGCAGCGAAAAAACCGTAACCGGCACCGTGATAAGCGCGATAACATTAACCGCCGCCGTAAGCTGTTTGTTGTACGCCGCCCAGTCGCTTTTTTGGGCAGCCTCCGTCAACTTGGGCAGCAACACCGTCCCTATCGACACGGCGAACACGCCCAAAATAAGCTCCTGCAGGCGCAGCGAGTATTGTAGGCTGGAAAGCACCCCCAAACCGGCACGGCACGCCAGCGCGGAAGAAACCAGGTCGTTAAGCTGGTAGGCCGCCATGCCGATAATCGTTGGGCCTATCAACGCGAACACCGCCCTGGTTTGCTTGTTTTTAAGGGCGCGCCCCAGCCGGCGCAGGCCAAACCGAAAACCACTTTTCAGCACAAACGGCAGTTGTATGGCCGCCTCCAGCGCGCCGCCGGCCAAAACACCAATCGCCATAGCGCGCGCGCCGTTTCCGGCAACGTCTTTCAACAGCCAGGCGCAGCCAATACACGATACATTCAGCAGAACCGGCGCGAACCCCGCCGGCGCGAATACGTTGACGCTGTTCAACACCCCCTGAAAAAGGGCGGCGACGGATACAAACGCCAAAAAAGGAAACATAAGACGGGTCAGAAACACCGTTTCGTCAAACGCGCCGTCGCCGAAAAGCCGGACCAGGGCCGGAGCGGCAAGTATGCCCGCGCCGCAAGCAATGCTCACAAAAAAAGACAGCACGGAAAAAAAGCAGGCCAAAAATTCGCGCGTTTTCGCGGCGTCGTTGTCCAGCAGGGTCGATTTGAAAACGGGGATAAACGCGACGGATATTGACCCTTCGGCAAAAAGCCGGCGGAACAAGTTGGGGATGATAAACGCGACGGAAAAAGCGTCGGAAAGCGCGCCGGTACCAAGCAGAGCGGCCTTTGTCATTTCGCGCACCAAGCCCAGCACCCGCGACGCGAGTGTAAGCAACGACAGAATAGAACCGTGCCGCAAAAGGGAAGGCGGCTGTTTTACCGGCATGGGGTCAACAAAAAGTACGGCGGCGCGGAAAACGCTTATTCAGCGTCTTTGTCTTTCGCTTCTTTCGATTTTAGGAAGTCGCCAAGCGTAAACGTGCCGTCATCCGAATCGCTGCCGCCTGCCATATAGCGCGAAATTTCATCTTTTTGCAGCTTTTTATGGTAATCTTTTATGCTAAACGCGGCTTTTTGCTTATCAACCTGAATTTCAATAAGCACCGCTTTAATTTTATCCCCTTCCTTGTATTTTTTCAGCGCCTCGTCCGGGTTTTCGTCCTTGTTTTCCACCAGATTGCTTTTGTGGATTAAGCCCTCGATGCCGCCAGGCACCCGCAGGAACAAGCCGAATTCGGTTATGGTAGCGACTTCGCCCTCCACAGGCGAACCAATCTTGTACGCCGCGTTAAAACTTTTCCAGGGGTCGTCGGTAAGCTGCTTAACCCCCAGCTTTATGTGCTTCGATTTAGCCTCGCAGCCAATGACAATAACCTCGATTTCCTCGCCTTCTTTTAGTTCAACTGGCGGATGCTTGCCCTTTTTAGCCCACGACAAGTCGTCATTATGCAGAAAACCGTCCACGCCGTCTTCCAACTCGATAAACGCGCCCACGCCCGCTACTTTTACAATTTTGCGCGTAAGCCGCGTTCCAACCGGATATTTTTCTTCAATAAGCGCCCATGGATTTTCCGTTACCTGCTTTAAGCCGAGCGAAACGCGGCCAGCCTGCAAATCGTAGCCCAGCACCATGCACTCAACTTCATCGCCTATAGAAAGTATTTCGGACGGCTTTTGGACTTTTTTAATCCACGAAAGGTCGGATATATGCGCCAGCCCTTCAATACCTTCTTCAAGCTCGATGAACGCGCCGAATTCGGCCAGCTTTGTTACCTTGCCTTTTACAATATCGTTTACGTGGTATTTATCTTCAAAATGAACCCAGGGGTCGTCGGTAAAATGTTTTATCGACAAGTTAATGTAGCCTTCCTCTTTATCCAGGCGGACAACCTTTAACTTTATTTCCTGCCCCTTCTTAACGTAATCGCGCGGGCGTATAACGTGACCCCAGCTCATTTCGTTTACATGCAGCAGGCCGTCGAACCCGCCCAGGTCGATAAACGCGCCAAACGAGGTAAAACTTTTTACCACGCCGGTTACTTCGCTGCCCACAGGCACACTCTCAAAGAATTCGGCGCGCTTTTTGTTGCTGCTCTCTTCCATGTACTTTCGGCGGTTAGCGATAATGTTAATTTTACCATCGGAATACAGGCGCTCTATCAGCACTTCCATTTTTTGGCCGATGAGTTTTTCCGGCTTTTCTACCCGCGAGACATCGGCCTGGCTTATCGGCAAAAATGCCTCCGCCTCCGGGCCAAGGCGCAGACTAAAGCCGCCTTTTACCTGTTTTTCGATGATGCCTTCGACCGGCGTCTTGTTTTGGTACGCCTGGCGAAGATTTTTCCAGAAGATTTTTTCGTCCGCCTTCTGTTTAGAAACAATGACTTCCCCGTGCTTGTTTTCTTTTGAAACCAGAACAACCGTTACTTTGTCGCCCGCAGCCGGCAGTGTGGGGAATTCGGAGACGGGAATTCTGCCTTCGGATTTGTACCCCACATCCACAAACACATGGTCTTTTGAAATTTGGACGACAACACCTTCCACCAGCTGCCCTTCTTCGAGCAGTTCTAGC
>JAITGR010000245.1 GCA_031280455.1 Spirochaetaceae bacterium | reverse complement strand
TCTATTTTTGAAAAATCCAGAATGTCATTGATAATGCCAAGCAGCGAATTGCTGGTCTTTTTTATGTCGTTAAGATATTTTTCCTGCGTTTTGTCAAGATTGTCCGTGCGAAACAGCGTACTCATGCCTATAATCGCGTTCATGGGCGTCCGTATTTCGTGGCTCATGTTGGCAAGAAACATCGCCTTCGACTCCGACGCTTCCTGCGCCTTGCGCGCCAGTTGCTGCGCTTTTTTTGTCTGCCGCCGCAAGTCCTTGGTTTTTTCCGCGGCATTCATCCGCAAATAGTGCCGGCAGTTCTGTTCCTTATTAAAGCCGTTAAAAATTGCCGTCGCCATTTTCCGGCAGGTCTGGTAGCCGCAGGCCTGGCAGTTCATCGCGTCATCATGCACGATGCTTTTTTTCATACGCTTGTATATCTGTTTTAATTCCGCGTCATCCGGCTGTTTAATGTCTTTGCGCAGATAGGCGGACGACAAAAATGTACGCACGGGATATTTTGTTTTGTGGTAGTATTTCCTGATATTTTTAAGGTGCTCTATGCGCCGCGCCAGAGAGCCGGCGGCGTGAACAGCCTGCGCGATACGCCCCTCGTGCTTTTCGACCGTCTCGTGCGTCGCGCCCGCCGCTGTCCCGCGGTAACAGCCAAACTGGCAGTTATGGCAGTCAACCATCAGCGGATTTTCAGGCCAGCCGCTTGTCCGGGAAAGCTCGTTCAGGTACAAAAATGACGTCTCGCCCCAGTACGCCCGCGTTTTTTGAATCTTGCCCCGTGATATAGTTTTTAATATATTGTTGATGCCATAGGGCACCGGCAAATTCATGCCGAAAGAAGAGCGCGGGCCTTCGTACTCTTTTTCGGCAAACCGCGCAATATCAACATTATTCCGGTGCATGTACTTGCGCAGGCTGCTGAGCGTAACGTTATACTTGACGTACCCTTCAACTTCAAACTCGCGCTTTTTTGCCGCACAAGGCGTGAGGGCGACAATGTCGCAGTCGTCAAACTGCGGAAAAAACTGCCTGACCAAAAGCGCGGTAAAAATAACCGGACTTGGGATTTTTGCCAGATGCGGAATAAGATCCGGCTTATATATTTTACAGTAGGTAACAACAACAGGGCAAGTTGAACAGATAACCGGATGATTGGACGCGGTGTGTATGTAATCGTTATACGCCAGAACGCTTAAATCGCCGCCGAACGCCGCGTCAAAAACCGCGCGCACCCCCAGCGAATGCAGCCAGCCGTTGAGCCGCAGCGTGTTTTCAAAAACCGCGCGCACCGACGGCGACGCAAGCACGACAAACTGCCTGCCCGCGGCAAGCGCCGCAAAGAAATCGCCGGTATCGTCGATGAAGTAGCGCGCCCGCCGCGTACACGCTTTAACGCAGCGGCCGCAGGCGATGCACAACTCTTCTTTTATGCCGATAATGCTGCCGGAGCCGTCTATGCAGTCCTTAACGGGACAGACCGCGATACAAACATGACAGTTATTGCACCGTTCCTTGCGGACTTTGATGCAGCATTTTGTTAGCATGTGCCATTGTACGCAAAAAACGCGGCGGCTTCAAGGTACAGAGGGTGTCCCTTGCGGGTGTCCCTTGCGGGTGTCCCGCAAGGGGGCGGCGTTTTACTCGCTGACCAGACACATCCATTCGGCTTCGCAGGCAAGCTCCTGACCGACATAGGCTTTACCGGCCTGCTTTATCATCCGTGCCGAAACGCGCAAATTCCGTATCTCCGAGCGCACCAGGTCGCCCGGGCGCACCTGGCGGCGGAACTTTACTTTGTCGACCGACGCGAGAAAAAACAGCGCGCCGCCTGATAAAACGCCGGTTTTACGCAGCCCCGCTCCGCCAGACTGCGCCATCGTTTCAACAAGAATAACCCCCGGCACAACGGGGTACTGGGGGAAGTGCCCCGCAAAGAAAAATTCGTGTTCGTTAAATACATGCTCCGCCACAATGGCCTCTTCGCTTGCCTGAATAATGGTATCGACAAACAAAAACGGCGCGCGGTGCGGCAATAGTTGTTCAATTTCGTTCATACGAGCGTCCTTTTACGCAATAGTTGAAATCAAGGCTGCTTTTCCAAAAAAAGAGCGGCAACAAACACCACGTTTATTGCCGCTTTCGCGCGATAGCACCAGCCAGACAAGCTTACGCCAGCGGGCCTGCTTTTTTGCCCGCGCGTTTACCGGCAGGTTTTTTCGCGGCGCCTGCTTTTTTGGCATCAACCGCTTTCGCTTTTTTCGCCGCAAGCGGCTTTTTGGCACCCGCCGGCTTTTTCGCCGAACCACGAGGGGCTCTGCCGCTTTCAATCTGCTCGGCTTTTTTCATGCCGGCAATTTTTTTCTGCAGCGACGCTTTTCCCTTCGCTTCCGCCAGGTCGTAGTCGGTCTGCAGACCAATCCATTGCTGCGGCGTACTGCTGAAAACCTTGGCCAGCTTGCACGCAAGCTCGGCGTTGATTTTCTTTTTATTGTCGATAACGGCTTTCAGACTGATTGGGTTTTCGCCCAACTCAATCGCTGTCGCCCGAACCGACAATTTGTACTGTTCAATGAGTTTTTTCAACTCGCTTCCCGGTGTTTTTCCGGTTACTCCTGTTCCTTTAGGCATAAAGAACTCCTTTGCAAAAGTGTTACGCTTATTTTTATATAATATAAAAAAAGTGTCAAGACAGGGCGTACACATTTTTATAATCCCTGCCTCAGTATATATTTTCGGTATTTTTAACAAATTTATAAATACATGGCGAATAAACACGGCGGCGGCTGTTTATAGACAGGGCGAGCGCGTAATAGTTTTACCAGAAAATACCTCTATGAAAACGCTGATTAAAACAAATTAACCGCGAATTACGCGAATAGACACGAATAAAAGGTAGGACAACGCTGAAAATCGGAATTAAACCACAGAAAACGCGGAAAGGTCACGGAATTGCGGTCTCTTTCCGCGTGGTTTCCGTGCCTTCCGTGGTTTGTTTTACATCTGCTGAGTTTTGTCTTGTGTATAGTGCGCTCGCCATGTGTTTATAGACCGGTGTTCATAAAAACGAAGATTTTTTTATCCTTCGCAGATAGCGAATCTTGCCAAGCGGAAACGAAAAGCACTCCTGCATATCATTTTGAGCGGCGCTCACCGGGCCCGCGGTTAAAAACGCGCCGTCCACGGTCTTTTCCAGCGAAAGCGGGCGTACAAACATGCGTTCTTCGCTGCCGTTTATCTGAATTTCGAGCGTTTCGTTTGCTTCCAGCGCCGCTTTGGCAATATTCGCCTTGCCGGCATAGTCCAGCGCGCGCGCCTCCAGTTTTTCGCCGGACACCTGGCCGGCGGCGGCGCGCAGCTGGCTTTCCGACACAATCAGCCGCCGCTCTATGCGGGCTTTGAGCGCGTTGTGCCGGTCGGGCGGCAGACGCAGGCGCGCGAGGGCGTCCAAAAACATATCCGTACACGCTCTTGTTCGCGCCGCCCGCTGGTCAAACGCATCCTGCCGCGAGGAGGGCACTGGAAGCGCCGCGGCGGCGCGCGGGGAAAACGCCGTGTCCGCGTCTGGCGGCAAATGCAAAAACAACGGCTCCGCCGCGCGCGGCCGTTCTTTGGCGGCTTCGGTCTGGGGCGCCGACACCGCGTCCAGCGCGCATTTTTGCAGCGCGTCCAGCACCACTTCTTTATTTTTCGTATTCAAAATAAGCACACCGCGCGCCGGACTACAGTATATCAAACTTTTTAGCGCGTCTGTTTCCGCCAAATACTGGCGTTCGGGCGAAAGGGTCAGCGTTATGCCTTCAAAAAGCGATACGTCCGTATACTGTTTTTCCCATTCATGTATAGACCAGATAAGCGTCTCGTTTTCCCTGCCGCCGGACAGCCGCGTTATGGCGGCGGTTATGGCTGACGCGGACATGCCCGCATCGAACGCGCGGCTTACCGATGCGCGGCTTATCTCCGCGTGCACCAGCGCGCC
>JAITGR010000183.1 GCA_031280455.1 Spirochaetaceae bacterium | reverse complement strand
CGCATTTTTGCTGCGCAAAAACCGGGCTATCCGCTCCAATTTGGCCGCTTTGCGGCCAAATTCCGCTTCTATCCCTTGCGCTCTTCCGTATTCGGATGCCGCCTTCACTTTAATCAGTGATTAAACCACGGAAGGCACGGAAACCACGCGGAAAGAGACCGAAATTCCGTGTCCTTTCCGCGTTTTTCCGTGGTTTGTTTTACGCGGCACGCTTTAATCAGCATTTCCCTAGACAACGCTGATTAAACCGGAATTCAACCGCGAATTACGCGAATGGATACGAATAATGCTAATAATGGCTCTATATTCGGTATAATTCGCGTACATTCGTGGATTTCTCAATTCTCAATTCTCATTTTTCAATTCTCACTTTAATCAGCGTTACCCTAGTATGCGCTTTTTTAGTAAAAAAAACAATCAGACGAAATTACGCCAGCGCGTCTTCAAAAGTCCAGACGCCGGATTTACCGGCGGCGGCCTGCCGCGCAAGCCAGGCGGCGGCAATCAGCGCGCCAGAAACCAGCGCGTCGCGGCTGCGGGCGCGGTGGACAAGCTCCATGCTGTCGGCGGCGCTGTCGAATACAAGGCCGTGCGTCCCTGGCACCGCGCCGCAGCGCAAGCTCGCTATGTGCAGCTCGTCCGCGCACGGCGCACGGTCCAGCTTGTCGAACACCGCGCGCGTTTTGCGCCCGCCGGAGGCCTCGATGACCTTTTGCGCCAAATCCCGCGCCGTCCCCGAAGGACTGTCGGCCTTTTTGTTGTGGTGAACCTCGTAACCTGCGCAGTCGTATTCGGTATACGCGCCAAAAAGCGCGGCGGCGTAGGCGGCCACCTTGTAAAACAAATGCACGCCCAGCGAAAAATTGCTCGCCCACAAAAGACACGCGCCGCCCCGCGTAACCAGCGCCGTCATTTCGGCAAGCCGGTCGTGCCAGCCGGTTGTGCCGACAACCAGCGGAATGCCCCGGCGCGTGAACGCGGCAATGTTGTCGCAGGCACAGGACGGGTGGGTAAAGTCGAGCGCGACAGGACGCTCGCCGTCAGCAGCCGCGGCAATGCCGTCCGCAATGCCGGCGTACACCGGCGAGCCTGCCGGTGTAAACTTCTCCTCGTAACCCGGGTCGATAACCGCGGCGACTGTCCAGCCGGCCTCCAGCGCGCGCCGTTCAATGAGCGCCCCCATTTTTCCGTACCCCGATATAATAATACGCATTGCTATACATCCTTGTTATTTTCGTAAATGGCGTTAAACTCGCCTGACATGCCGGTAAAAATATCAATCAAGTCGGGGTCGAACTGCGAACCCTTGCACTCCAGAATTTTTTCCATGGCGACCTCGTGCGAAAACGACGGCTTATACGAACGTTTCATGCGCAGCGCGTCGTATACATCGGCAATAGATACAATGCGCGCGGCAAGCGGTATGTTTTTTCCGTCTATACCAAACGGATAGCCCTTGCCGTTCCATTTTTCGTGGTGCGACTGCGCGATTTCTTTTGCCATGGGATTGGGATATGTTGATAAAATGAACGCGCCGTTTTTGGTGTGCTCCTTCATCACGTTCCATTCCCAGTCCGAAAGCGGCCCCTGCTTGTTCAGCACGTCGTCCGGCGTTCCGATTTTGCCGACATCGTGCATGGCGGCAAGGAATCCAATGTTGTCGATAAATTCGGCGTCGACCTCGTTATAGCCGGCGCGGTTGAACAGCTTTCTCGCCAGTGCGTCCGAATAGTAATTGACGCGGGTAATGTGCTTGCCGGTGTCGTTGTCCTTCAGCTTGGACGCTTCCAGGAGGCTGACGAACACGCTCCGCAAAAGCGTGCGGGTTTCTTCGGTAACGTCGTCGAACATGACCGTCCACACCGACGGCCTGGCCTGCGCGCCAATGTGCGCGGGAAACACGTACACGCGGACAAACACTTTGGGGTGGTTGCGGGATTTTATCTCCGCCTTGCCCCGCCAACTGTAGCCGCCCGCGCCCTTTAAGACCGCCTCGCGTATGCCGCGCACGTCGTCAAACGTAAAGTATTTGCCAAACAGGTCGAAAAACGCGATTTTGCCTAGTTTGAAGTAGCCCGAAAAAAATTGCTGCGCCGATGGGTTGGAGTAGACAATCTGAAATTCGCCGTTGAACATAAGCACCGGAAAAAAACAATTCTGGTACCCCCCTTGCGGGACACCCGCAGGGACACCCGCAGGGACACCCGCAGGGACACCCGCCGCGCCGCCCGCCGGCAACGGCCGTGCCATCCCACTGGCAATGGGCGGCGGGGCGGCGGCAATGTGCCGTGCGGCGGCGGCGTGCAGACCGGATGGCGGGGGTACCCCCCGTGGCGGCACCACCTGTGGTGGCGGCGCGGGCGGCCTGGGGGGGGCGCTCTGAACCGGCGGTCTGGCAGGGGCGCTCTGTCCCGCGGCGGCGGGGCGCGGGGCAGCCTGCGCCGGCCGTGAAACAATGATGTCGTCGGCCATTCCGAGTTCTTCTAATTCTTCCAGTTCTTCAAATTGTTCCACGGAACCACCCTACCACGAAAAACGCCGGAAAAGCCCACCATCCTGCCGCAAAAGATTCGGCCCTGGCGTTAGGGCAAC
>JAITGR010000177.1 GCA_031280455.1 Spirochaetaceae bacterium | reverse complement strand
AACTCGCCGCGCGAGGCCGCCTGCGAGATGGCCATGTCGTTGGCCTGTACTTTTATCGCGCACTGAATGACCATTTCGGGAATAACGGGATTCACTTTCCCCGGCATAATGGAACTGCCGGCTTGCAGCGGCGCAAGGAAGAGCTCGCCCAGCCCGCCCGCCGGCCCGCTCGCCATAAGCCGCAGGTCGCCGGCTATTTTTGACAAATTAACCGCCAGCGCCTTCAACAAGCCGGAGGCTTCAACAAAGACGTCATTGTTTTGCGTTATGTCCATGGGATATTCGGCGGCGGCAAGCCCTATGCCGGTAAGCTCGCGCAGGGCTTCCAGCGTCAGGTGCTGGTGGTTTCGCAGCAACGCCCGCTCGCCGCCGGTTTCGGCCTGCATAACGCCGACCGCCGCGCCGCCTATGTTGACCTGGCGCAGCCGCTCTTCAATCTTGTACAAACGCCAGCGGTCGCGGCTTAGCGCCTGCGCCCACGCGCCGAATTCTTCGCCCAGACGTATCGGCACAGCGTCCATAAGTTCGGTGCGCCCCAGTTTTTGTATGCCGGCGTATTCGGTTTCCTTTTTTTGCAGCGCCTCCACAAGCGCCGCGCAGGCCTGGCTTAATTCGCGCAGTATGCCGATGCACGCGATACGCAGCGCCGTGGGGTACACGTCGTTGGTCGATTGCGCGCGGTTCACGTCGTCCAGGGGGTGTATCGCCGCGTAATCGCCAGGCTGCCCGCCGTCCAGGGTGAGCGCGAGGTTAGCGATGACTTCGTTGACGTTCATGTGTACCGGCGTACCGGCCCCGCCGGAAAGCGCGTCAACGACAAAGTGCCGCGCGTACCGGTCAAAATCTTCCAGCAAGAGGGCGCAGGCCTGCTCGATGCGCGCGAACTTTGCCGCGTCCGCTGTGTCCGCCGGCTCCAGCGCCGCCCACGCGCGGGATGCCGCCCGCTTGACTGTGATTATGGCGCGAACCAGCGCCGGGTGGGTGAGCCGAAAGCCCAGCGCGCAGCTTTCCCGCGCGCGCGCGCTGTGTACGCCGAACAACGCGCCGTCTTCTATGCGGACGCTCCCCAGAAAATCGCGCTCTTCCCGCATCACGGCGCGTCCTTAACGCGGATTAGATTCGATTTAATCAGCGTTACCATTACGCGGCCTTCAAAAACGCCAGGTACGCGCGGTAGGCCGTCCAGAGGTCGATTTTGGAGATAACCTCGAAGGGGGAGTGCATGGACAGCACGGGAATGCCGCAGTCCAGCACGTTGACCCCCAGGCGGGCGTAGTGCAGGGCGATAGTTCCGCCCCCGCCGCGGTCAACCTTGCCCAGCGCGCCGTACTGCCAGCGGACAGCGGCCTGGTCGAAAATGCCGATGACCTGGCGCACGTATTCGGCGTTCGCGTCCGACGCGCCAAATTTGCCGCCGCGGCCTGTGTATTTTGATATGGCAATGCCCTTGCCAAAGTACGAGCAGTTTTTTTTGTCGTACACCGATTCGTAGGAGGGGTCGAACGCCGCGTTGACATCGGAGGACAGCATGCGCGAGTTGTTGAGCGCCAGCCGCGTGTCGATGCCGCTGTACCCGGCGGCGCTTGCCGCGCACAAATACGCGGTAAAGTCCTCAAAACTCCGCGTGTCTGCCCCCGTGTTGCCCGCCGAGCCGGTTTCCTCTTTATCGGTAAGCGTGCAGACCACCGTCCGCTCCGGCACGGCGCGCTCAAATTGCAGCGCCGCCTCGATAGACGCGAAGGCGCAGCAGCGGTCGTCGTGCCCGTACGCGCCTATCATGCTCCGGTCAAAGCCGACATCCCGCGCCTTGTACGCCGGCACCGCCGAGATTTCGGCGCTGGCAAAATCCGCCTCGGTAATGCCGAAAAGCTCGCGCATGATACGCAGCGCGTTCAGCTTCACCTTGTTTTCGGCCTTGTCGTCCGTAAACGGCGCCGAACCGGCCAGAACATCAAGCTCCTCGCCGGTGATAAACTCCGACAATTTCTTGTTCTGCTGCTCCTGCGCCAGGTGCGGCAGCAAGTCGGTAATGACAAAAACCGGATCGTCCTCGGCTTCGCCCACGCGGATAGCGCGCTTGGTTCCCGCCGCGTCAAAAACAACGCCGTGCAGCGCCAGCGGAATGGTCAGCCACTGATATTTTTTGATGCCGCCATAGTAGTGCGTGTCGAAAAACGCGAACTCGGCGTTCTCGTACAGCGGGTTCGCTTTAAGGTCAATCCGCGGCGAATCCAGATGCGCCCCCAGAATCGAAAGCCCGTCGCGCACAGGCCGCGTACCCAGCACCGCGAAATTCAGCGCCTTGCCGTGTATGTCTTGAAACACCTTGTCGCCCGCTTCGAGTTTGCGCCCGCGTGCCAGCACCTCTTTGATGTCGGCAAAACCCGCCGCCCGCAGGCGCTCCAAAAGCAGGGCGGAAAGCTCCCGCTCCGTTTTTCCGGCGTTCAAAAACGCCTTGTACCGCGCCGCGAACGCTTCAACATCGCGCAATTCGGCTTCATTCACGCCCTCCCAGCCGTTTTTCGTCTTAAAAACAAGTTCATCGTTCAAACGCTGGCCTTCTGTTTTTGTCTCTGTTGTACCCATTCCATATCCTTTCCCGCTCTTTTTAGAAAGCAGGTTTTACGCTATTGTGCGAACACGAATTATGCCCTCAACCTGCCGCAGGCTTTCCAGCACTTCGTCCGGCAGGCTTTGCTCGGTGTCGATGATGTTATACGCGACATCTCCCTGGTGGTGATTCACCAAATCCGTAATGTTCACGCCCTTGCCGGCGATTATCGTTGTAATCTGGCCGACCATGTTTGGTATATTCCGGTTTGCCACCAGCAGCCGGTGATTGGCCGCAAGCCGTTCCAGCGAGCAGCGCGGAAAGTTGACCGAATTGCGTATCGCGCCCGTTTCCAAAAAAGCGACAAGCTGCTGAACCGCCATCACCGCGCAGTTGACTTCCGCTTCCGGCGTGCTTGCCCCCAGATGCGGCGTGCACAGCGCCCTGGGGTGCGCAAGCAGCGCCGTCGACGGGAAGTCGGTAACGTAGGCCGCAAGCTGGCCGCTGTCGAGCGCGGCGAGGACAGCCGCTTCGTCGGCCAGTTCCCCGCGCGCCAGGTTGACAAGACGCGCGCCCCGCTTCATCGCCCGCAGGGTGGCCGTGTTGAAAATGCCGCGCGTGCTGTCGCTCGCCGGTACATGAACGCTGACGTAGTCCGCGCCGGCAAGCAACTCCTCCAGCGATTCGGCGCGGCGCACATTGCGCGACAGCTTCCACGCCGCGTCCACCGAGATGTACGGGTCGTAGCCGCAGACGCGCATACCCAGCGCGAGCGCGTCGTTGGCAACCATAACGCCTATCGCGCCCAGGCCGAGTACGCCAAGTGTTTTACCGGCAAGTTCGGGGCCGGCAAAGGCGGCCTTGCTTTTTTCAATCAGCGTTTGCATACCGCCGGCGCCTTCGCCGTCTGCGCCGAGCGATTTTGTCCACACAACCGATTCGGCAATGCGGCGGGACGCCATGAACAGGCTTGCCAGCGCCAGTTCTTTTACCGCGTTGGCGTTCGCGCCGGGCGTGTTGAACACCACAATGCCGCGCTCGCTGCACGTCTGAACGGGAATGTTGTTGACGCCGGCGCCGGCGCGGGCCACCGCCAGCACGGA
>JAITGR010000202.1 GCA_031280455.1 Spirochaetaceae bacterium | reverse complement strand
CGCGCTGGTTGTGGCTGCGTCAGGGGTGGGGGGCGCGGGTGATGTCTCGGGTGTTCTGGAGAGTCCGGCGGTGAGCTATCTGCGCAATGAAGAGGACGCGGTCTACGCTTTGATTGCGGCGGGGCTCGCGCGGGGGGACGCGGGGGGGCTGCGCTCGGAATTGGCGGCGCTTGCCGGTGAGCGTACGCGGGAGTTGGAAAATCCGCGCGGCGAGCTGCGCGCGATGGCGGAGCTGGTGCGCTCTGTCTGTCTGCGGCTTGGGGATTTCGCGCTGGATTCGCAGACCGGCAAGGATGCGCGGGCGGCGGAAACGGTGGAGTTGTGCGCGGCGTGTATGCGGAAATTTTTTAGGCTGCTTATGCTTTCGCGGTTTTATGGGACGGAGCTTTCTGCTGTTGTAGGGGGGGAGGGTCTTGCCGAGTTTAATTCGGTAATGAAAGAATTTTTGGCGGCGTACGAAAACAGGGATATTGTGTTGTCCGGCGATTTGGCTGAATATGAGGTGGCGCCGCGTTTTGAGGAATTGTATCAAAGGGTTTGTGAGGCCGCGGCGTAAAGGGGGGGGGGATAAGATGCTTGGTGGTTTGTTTTTATTGCACACATTGACTCAGTTTCAGATACATACAAATCCTGTGCGGGCTGCTGTTACGCTGCTGGTGTTTATTGCGCTTGTGTGTATTATGATTTATCTGAATGCGTCAAAACGGGTTCAAAACAGCAAGATTATTCGTGAGGGGCGTATTGATGTGCATGACCCGCTGCGGCATCTGGCGAGTTCCGAATTCTTCGCGGTTGCCAAGTTGTACGGGTTAAGTCGTCCCGAAGCGGGGTTTCTTGAAAAGGCGTTTTGCGAGTGCGGCTTAAAGCCGATTCCGTCGCTGCGGGATAAAAAAAATATTGACGAACATTTGGAGCAGGTGTATAAGCAGCTTAAACGGGGGGCTGTGAACGAGGATGATGAGATGCGTAAGCTGCCTGTTTTTTTTGGTATTCACAGTGCGATTGATTATCATAACTCTGTTTTGGAGATTGCCCAGAGTAAAAAGAATTTAACGCCGCGGCAGCATCGCAGAAAGCGTACCAGTATTCCGTGTATGTTTACGCCGCTTATTGTTACCGAGGTGCGTCAGGGCGCCAAAAAAGTGCAGAAGTTGACGCCGCTGCCCAACAGGTTGAACGCGACGCTTTTGGATGTTTCCGCCGGCGGCGGCGCTGTTCAAACAAATGGCCAGTTTAAGGCGGGCACCCGCCTTAAACTGGAGTTTAAGGCGGGGAATCGCGCGGTGAACGCGCTGGGGATTGTGCTGCGTGTCAACAAAAGCAGTTCCAATAATGTCATGCACATAAAATTTATAAAGGTGCCGCCGCGCTCGCTCCAGGCGCTTAACGCGTATGTGTACGATTACCGCGACTAGGTGTGTACATGAAATACATACACAAGTTTTTTATATGTATGCTTTTTTTTGCAAATCCGGTTCTTTTTGCCGCAGATGTCATTCCGCAGGAATGGGGGCGGCAGGTTGAGGCGGCGCGGCTGTACGCGCAGTGGGCCAGGGGTGAATTGGCGGGGGGGGGGGCCGGCCAGGAACGGCTGCTTGCGTTTTTGGAGCGCGCCCAGGATTATGCCGATTGTTCTTCTGACCTTTCGTATATGCTTGCGCTGGCGCGTGAGGCTCTGGGGAAGAGCGCGCGTTCTGTCGCGCTGGCAGCCGGTCGCGCGGTGGCGGCGGAGCGCTGGGAGTTCTGGAACGCGGAAGACGGGCTTTTTTTGCGGGCGAAAATGGAGGCGCGGCTGCGTTTGTATGACGACGCGCTGCGCTCGCTTTCGTTGTGTGCCGAAAATGAGGAGCGCGCGCTTTTGCGGCTTTCGGTTTTGCTGCAGGCGTCGCGCACGGATGGCCGTTACCTGGCTGAATTTCGCCGGCGGCTGGACGCGGCGCTGGCGCGGTATCCGTTTGAGGCTGGCATCGCGCGTATCGCGTTTAAGTGGGCGTCTGCCGCAGCAGAGGATACGGCGGGCGCAGGGGATACTGCGGGCGCAGAGGATTCTGCGGATGCCGTTGTCGAGGTGCTGTTGAAGCGGCTGCCGGCGCTGGAGGAGCGGGACGGGGATTTGGCGTTTATTGCCGCGCCGTTTTTGGCTAACGTGGAGGCATCTCGCGCGCTTTTGGCGGGGTATTACGCGCGGAATAATGGCGTGGTTCCGTCCGCCGCGCTGCCGGCGTTGTTGCATTTTGGTGTTGTTGACGAGGACGCGGCGCTTGCGGCGCTTTTTGGCGGGGATGTTCTGGATGTGGCGGATGTGCGGCGGGTCTGGGGTTTGCTGCGGACGGACGCGGCGCGTGAGGGGTTTCGCCGCTTGACGGCGGCGTTTAGCGGCGAGCTTACCGGGGATTTTGACGGGGATGGCTACATTGAGGCTCGCGCGCGGTTTCTGGATGGGCTGCCTGTTTCGTTCAGTTTGGATGATTCGCAGGATAATGACGCGGACGGGCTGGTGGTGCTTTTGTTTGAGGCTGGTGTTCCGGTTCGTGCGCGCGCGCCGTTTAGGGGTGAGGGCGAGGGTGCCGCGGGCGAGTTTACGGTTCGCTACCGGCAGTATCCCGAAGTGGCCGAGGTTGCTGCGCCGGCGGGTGTGGTGTTCCGCTTCCCGCCGGGGGGCTTTTTCTTTAAGCCGGTGGTTTTTGGGGAGCTTGGCGGGGCGTTTGGCCTGGCGGTGCCGCTGCCGGCGTCGCGGGCGAGCCGGCTGTTGAGTGAGCGGGTGTTGTGGGCGAATGCGAGCGAGGTTGAGCGCACGGGGGAAAACTTTGCGGGGAGTGTTGTCCGGCTGCAGTTGGCGGCGGGCTCGGTTACCGGCGCGCGGGAGTTTCTGGACGGGGTGCTTGTGTGCGAGGATTTTTATGCTGGCGGCAGTTTGCGGGAACGGCGTATTGACATGGATTTAGATGGTGTGCTGGAAACGCGGCTTTTCTTCCCGCCGCCTGCTCCGCCGCGTTGACGGCAGGAAGGGATGTTGGAGGCATGGGAAAAAGCGGCGTTAATTATGGGTAAAAAAATAAATTGGCGGCTGCTTTCTTCCGGCAATCACGCCATTGCCAAGTTTAGATTTCAGAATTTGGGCGCATTTCTTGCGCGGTCGCGCAAGAAACCGCGCTATCCGTTCCAATCTTTTTGCCTGCGGCAAAAAGTATTTCCACTACTATCGCTTGCGCGGCGGTTCAAGCAGGCCGCTTGCCTGTAAATCGGCTATGAGCTGGTTGGTGCGCCGCGTTCTCCCTTCGGCGTTCAGGTGATACACCGTGTCATAAAAAAGGTCGGCGGGAAAACAGTAAGATTCTGGCCGCGAGATAACCAGCAGGTTTTCTTTTGCCCTGAACGCCGCGTCTAATTCCGCGATTTCCGCGGCGGAGTTGCGAAACGAGTGTTCTTCATAACTGGGATACGACAGCGCGACGGTTATTCCGCGGGCGGTAAAATCATCAACAAACCGGAAAAACCACGCAAGATACGCCGGATTGACAGCGCCGATATTCTCACTTGGAATAAAAGATTGATTTTCCATGGTCAGATGTTGTATGTAATCGCCATATTCGTTAAAGCCATACCGGGAATAGGCGAGGGGATCTGGCGGAGGATAACGAGCAATAAGCGCGCTTAGGTGGAGCCGTACATAGCCCATAAAACCAGTTGGCTGTCCATAATAGGGCGACCGTAAAAGCCGGTGTTGCTGTGCGTCAAAAATCAATTCATACGCCGATATACTACCATTCCACTGACCTGTAAAATGCGAGTATTCGGGCGCTATGATAAGAACATCCCCTTCGCGTAAAAACGGCGAAGCGTCGTCAAGTATTCGCCCCAGCCCAAATCCCGCGTGTACACCAAGATTTACTACCGGAATGGCAAAGACATTCTGGATTGCCGCGCTGTCGATGCTGAACGCAAGGTTTGAACCGCCCGCAAGCACTATTTTGGGGCTTGCCGTGTTTTCGAGAATACGATGTTTGTCAAGGATAGCGAGATTATAGGAACGTTCCGGCAGGGGCAACAGAAAAATAATTGCCGCTATTGTTGGTATAATCAAAACACACAGGAGCGCGGCTTTTAGAAAAAATCGTTTCATCTCACGCTCCTTCAAAAAGTAAAATAGATAAACTGCGCTGAACCTGTATTCCAGTTCAACAGTATCATCAGGGTCATTGCGTAATACCCGGCCCAGCGCAGTACCGCGGGCTTCCGCGCAATCCACGCCGCGATGTCCGCCTTTGTGCGCGATACACGCTCGCTCATAAGCAGAAAAGCTATGTACAAGAGCGAAATCCCGAATTTTTTTAAGCCAAAAACCGCAATAGCGCCTTCCAACTGAAACGCCTCCCGCACCGTGCCGACAACGCCGACCTGTGAAAGAGCGCGCACATACCCCGCCAGTTCCGCAGGGAGGGCGGTAAGTTTTGCGATTACCAGCAGCGCGTCCCGGATGGTATCTGCGCGAAAGAAAATCCACGCGAAGCACACCAGCGCGAACGTACCGCAGATCCCCGCCGCTTTCCGCGCAACGCCGTGCGCCCGTGGCGGTTTGCGCGCGGCGGTTTGGGCAAGGCTCCGCTCCGCAATCTGGAACGAAGCGTGCAGCGCGCCCCAGACCACGAAATGCCACGCCGCGCCGTGCCACAAACTGCTTACCAGAAATGTAACAAGGAGGTTGATCTTTTGCCGGAACGCGCCTTTCCGGTTGCCCCCAAGCGGGATGGAGAGATAGTCCTAGAACCAGGTCGCAAGCGAAATGTGCCAACGCCGCCAAAAAGCGCTTATGGAAGTGGCAAAGTAGGGGCGGCGGAAGTTGGTCATCAGGTTGAAGCCCAGCGCCCGGGCGCAGCCTATGGCAATGTCCGAGTAGCCGGAAAAATCGCAGTAAATCGGGAACGCGAAGAAAAACGTCGCAAGCGCGAGCGCCGCGGCGGGGTACACGGCAGGCTCGCCGTAGACGGC
>JAITGR010000027.1 GCA_031280455.1 Spirochaetaceae bacterium | reverse complement strand
CCTCCCACCGGGCGGCCGCCGCGGCGGGGCGGGGCCCCCCCCCCCCCAAAAATGGGAAGCCGTAAATAGCCGCAGGCGGCGCTCGTTTTCATGTTGAAAAGAGGATAGCATGGGGCGTGGAATTTTGTCAAGGGGGCGCATTGCCTAAAAAGTTTTCTAGGGCAACCGCGTTTCAGTTTTCGGTTGTCAGTTGCCGGTTTTGAGTTCGGTATATCAGAACTAACGGCGCAGGCTTGCTTCGGCAGCATATCTCGGCGTAAAGCCGCTGACAACTGACAACCGGCTACTGATAACTGTATCGGGGCGGGGGCAGGCCTAAAGGCGGCGTCCTCCGCACGGTGCGCGTGCCGTGGCGCAGTATCCACAGCGTCGCCGGCGGGAGGGGTTCGGCCTGCCATTCGCGTATAATTTCCGCCGCTTTTTCGGGGGCTTCTTTGAAGAGGTCGTTTAGGTTGTTGCCGACGCTTTTTTGCACAAAGCGCGAATCGTCCGCTTTAAGATTGCCGAGTATGGTTTTGTAATCCGCGAAATTTTCAAGCGCGGTGTACTGCTTTTTTGCCCAGGGCAGACGTATACGCATGCCCTCGCTGGCCAGGCGGCGCACGTGGACATTCGGGTCGCGGCTCCAGCGCACCATGGCGCTGACACCGGCACGCGGGTCGTGCGCCAAAATCGGCCGTATAGCGAACTCGCCGGAAAACCGCATGGTAAGCTGGCGTATAAACTGAAGCGAGCGCGCGACGCAGGCACTGCCGTGCCGTTCGACGTAGCGGCTTAACGGCCACAGCCACCAGCCCTCCGTGTACATGCCGCGCTCGCCTTTAAGCGGCGGCCCCAGAATCTGTTCAAAAAGTGCTATGGTCTCCGCGCAATCGTCCGGCAGGCAGGCTTCCAGCGCACGGGCAAAAACATCCAACCGCTCAAACAGCTCTTTGTCCGCCACGCGCCCCGCAATCAAGCCCACAAAGCGCCGCCGCTCAACCGGCGCATAGACAGCGGCGAACTTTTCCGCCAAAAGCCGCGCGCACGCCTCGTCGTAGTGGTCTTTGAACTTCACCGCACACCACGCCCGCGGCGCACGCGGCTACTATCGCGCACGCGATTACTATCGCGCACGAACTTCAAACAGCGCCTGGCCGTATTCAACAAGATCGCCTGACTGGGCGTGTATAGCCACAATTTCGCAGTCAAACTCCGCTTCCAGCTTGTTCATCATTTTCATCGCTTCCAGAATGCAGAGCGTATCGCCCTTTTTAACAACGCTGCCCTTTTCCACAAACGCCGGCGAATCGGGGCCGGGCGCGGCGTAAAAGGTGCCGACTATCGGGGCGTGTATCGTGTTCGCGCCGGCATTTCCACCGGCATTGCCGCCGGCACTAGAAGTGCCGGCAGCGGCTTCCGCGCCGCGCGACTCGGCGGCGGGAGGGGCGGCGGCGGGCGCGTGGACGGGCGCTTCGGCGGAATCGCCGCGCACAGCCACCCCCCTGGCAGGCGCGCCGGTGTTTTTGCTCAACGCAAGGCGCGAAACGCCGTCGCTCAATTCCAGTTCGCGCACCGCGCCGCTTTCAAAACGCTCCAGCAAGGTGAGTATAAATTGTTCCGTCATTACGCCAGCCCCGCGGTCGCAACGTCCGCTTCATAGTCGATACCGGCCACATCAAAGCCGTGCGCTTCCAAAAAGTCGTGCTTAAAGCCGGCAATATCGGTTTTTTCAAAAACATCAGCGTCCGTGAGCCCCGCCATACGCTCGCGCACCGCCGCCTGAACGTCCTCGCGCATCTCCCAGTCGTCCAGCCGTATACGCCCCGCCCCGTCCACCGGAACCCGCGCGGCGTCTTCAGCCTGCCCCGGCCCGTACAAACGCTCGCGGTACAAGCGAATAATCTGCTCGATGCAGCCCTCGTGCAGCCCCGCATCTTTCATCACGCGGAACAGACACGAAATATACAGCGGAATAATCGGAATAACCGCGCTCGCGCGGGTAACCACCGCCTTGTTCACCGACACCCACGCGCTAAGATGCCCCGCCTGGTTTATGGCCTTTGCCGCCCGTTCCAGGTCTTCTTTCGCCCGCCCAATCGTACCATTCTTGTAAATAGGCCAGGACAACTCCGGCCCTATGTAGGTATACGCCACCGTGCGCGCGCCGGGGGCCAGCACACCCTCCCGCGCGAGCGCCTCCGCCCACAACTCCCAGTCCTCGCCGCCCATAACCTTGACCGTGTTGGCAATCTCCTCCGCGCTCGCCGGTTCGGCCTGCGTCGAGCCGAGCTTGCCCGTCAGCATATCGACCGTCGTCCCCGAGTAGGGCGCGCCAATCGGCTTAATCACCGACCGGTGCAGCACACCCGTTTTGGGGTCGGTGCGGACAGGAGACGCCAGCGAGTACACCACCAGGCCAATTTTTGCCGGCAGACCAGCCTGCGCCGCCACCTCCCGCACCGCGCGGGCAGTCTGCGCCTTTATGTCGTCAGAAAAAGCGTCCCCGTCGAGCGTCCGCTCGTACAGCCCCGCCGCCGCCGCTTCCGCCTGAAACGCCAAATTATTGTAAAACCCCGGCGTACCAGGCTTGGTTTCGGAACCGGCCTTTTCAAACGAAACGCCGACCGTCGCCGCCCCCCAGCCAAACGCCGCCGCGATTCTGCTGGCAAGCCCGTACCCCGTCGAACAGCCAATCACCAGCACCACGGGCGGCACACCGGCAGGCCTGCCGCCAGAAAAAGCCTGTTGTGCCAGCGCAATCTGGTTCCGCACCGCTTTTTGGCACCCGCGCGGGTGGCTGTTAATACAAATGTTACTGCGAATCATAGGTTTAATAATCATGAAAACTCCTCGTAAAAATAGAAATTTGGGCGCATTTTTGCCCCCGCGAACAGCGGACACAAAAGGCAAGCCGCTTTGCGCCTTGGGTCATTTCGCAAAGACCCCTCCAGCGTTCCGCCAAAAACCGCGCTTTCCGCTCCAATGGTTACAGCGCATACGCCGTAACCATTCCGCTGCAATCGCGTTGCGCTGCCGAAAATCCGCATCCATGCGGATTTTCGGCTTGCGGAGTTTGGCAAAGCCAAACTCCGCACACTTAGTAACCAGCCGCCATCCATGGCGGCATCCTGCCAAAGCGCTACGCGCTTTGGGCCTGGCGGCCATTCTGCCAAAAACGGTATCAGGATGCGGCAATAAAAACAAGCCGCCGCCGCCGCGCCGGGGGGCAGGGGACTAAACTTGACCCACAAAATCAGGTCAGCCATAGGCGGTAGGCAAGCAAGGTGTTGAGTGTAGTAAGCCCGGCCCAAATGGTTTTGACTCCCGGCGGGCCGTCGCCCCAGGCGGCGGCTACTCGCCAGCTTTTAATTCAAAAAAAAGTTCGCCGCCGCCTTCAGTTTGGCCTACACTGCGGAGTACCGCTTCTTCCAGGTGTTCGGCGGCTGTTTTGGATACCAGGATTTGGGTTTGGTAGCGGCCGGCCAGCGATGCCAAAAGACGGGCGCGGGCGGCGGCGGGGCCGCTTGCTTTGTAGCCGGAAAGCTCCAGCGCGCAAAAAACGCACTCGCCGGCGTCAAGGCCGATGTGCCAGGGCTTGGTCGCCAGCGCGGAAAAATCTATGCCCTGCAAAAAACGCGCGGCGGCGCGTACCGGTTTGTACACCTGGCCGTCGCCGGTTTTCCGCGCCGCCCGCTCTGCCGGTGAACCAAACGCAAAGAGTACCAGGCCGCTTTCAGTTCCGGCGACTACGGCGCCTGCCTTCAAAAAAATGTGCCGCGCTTCCTTGTGAAACTGCTTTAACAGCTTAACCGACCCTTCCGCGCTTTCGGAGGTTTCTATCACGTTGAAGTCAGGCAGCCGCACCGCGACAAACGCGGCAAACGCGCGCTCGCCCCGGCGCAGGTCCTGGCCGCCGCCACGGCGCAGCGCGGCCAGATAGCGGCGCGGCATGGAAGCGGCCAGTGCGGAGCCTCGGCCTGTTTCCAGTGCCGTCTGGACGCACAGCGCGGCGAAGGTGGATACAAGGGTGGCGGCGAGCAGGGACAGGGACGGGACGAGCGGGTCGAACCAGATGCCGGTGGCTATAAAAATCCGCGCGTACACGGCAAAGACCAGCGCGCTGGCGGCGGGGCCCAAAACCAGCGCGAGCGCCGGCGGGAACGCGCAGATAATCAACAAAAGCACCAGCAGCGTCAGCGCGAACACCAGGCGGCTTTGCCGGTCGGCCACGCGGTACAGCGCTTTGCCGCTTACCACCGCGTCCGCCAGCAGCATCGACACTTCCGCATCGCTTAACGAAGTTTCGCCGTGCGGGCCTATGACACAGAACGCGCCGGCCAGGTTTTTTTCCAGCTCCGCGCGCGGACGGCGCAGACTGTTGTACACATCGCGGGCTATGTAAAATTTCTCCAGCTCTTTTTCCCGCATGGCGCGCAGCCGGCCAGAGCCTTCGTCGCCCAGTTTTTCTTCTTCTATTAAAGCGTTAAACGAAGCGCTTATCGCCTGTTCCGTGTGTGCCGAAAAAAAGGCCTCGCAGGCGGCGAAGTAGGCTTCCCGCCCGTCCCGCCAGCGTGTTTTCGCCGCCGCGGCATCGGCGGCCTCCCCTGCCGCCTGGCACATGGCTTCGTAGAGCAGCGCGTTTTTTTCGTACAGGAAGGGCGGGTACAATTCCGGCTCGATTTTGCCGTACTGCGCCAGGCTCACGGCTTCCGCCAAAAGCCGGTACAGCGTCCGGTCGGCCTCCGCGTAGGCGGCGAAC
>JAITGR010000021.1 GCA_031280455.1 Spirochaetaceae bacterium | reverse complement strand
TTACGCAGCAAATACGTCAGCATAACCGTGCCGAATATCATAACAACAGAAAGCGCGTTTATAACAGGCGACACGCCAAAACGTATCGCGGAATAAATGTACAACGGCAGCGTTGACGAGCCCGGACCGGCGACAAAGTAGGTAATGACAAAATCTTCCAGGCTTATCGTTACCGCCGTTAAAAAGCCGGAAACAATGCCCGGCATACTCACCGGAATCGTTACCCTAAAAAAAGTCTGCCGCTCGTTCGCGCCCAGGTCGCGCGCCGCTTCTATAATAGAAAAATCAAATTCGTCCAGACGGGCCATAACCATTAAAAACACAAACGGCAGATTGAACGTCGTGTGCGCGATGTATATCGTCAGCAGTCCCAGATCCATTTTTATACCGGCAAAAAAAATCGCCAGCGACACGCCGATAATTATTTCCGGCAGCACCATCGGCATAAATGATACGGTCTGCACAAACCCGCGCAGGCGGAAGCGGTAAAAGCTCACGCCGATTGCCCCTATGGTGCCGATGACAGTCGCCGAAAGCGCGGAACTTGCGGCGATAAAAACACTGTTGCCAAAAGCGCGCCATAAACCGTGCGAATGCAGAAATAATTGTTCGTACCAGATAAACGAAAACCCGCTCCAGGCCGTCCCTTTTGCCGCGTTAAACGAGTAAAACACCAGGACAAACAGCGGCAAAAACAGAAAAACCAGAACGGCGAAAAACGCGACGCGGGAAAACGAAAACTGCGAAAGCCGCGCCCGCCGCGCGTGCCGGTTCGCCTCGCCCTGCGGTTTGTTTCCCCGCAGCCGCGTAACGCTAAAATTGCGCAGATTTCTAAAACTCAATGCCACAGCCGCCTCCTACGGCAGCGCTGATTAAATCGAATCTAATCAGCGCTGCCCTATGTAATTGCTCATTTCATTACGCAATTACGGGGAAAGAAGCGATGATTAAATGCTCGTTGGCATTTAATCATCGCTTCCCTACGATTTTTGCTTCGCCAAAGACTGGCGCGCCGCCCCGGGCCGCGCGGAGCCCAGACGCGCCGCGTCCCGCCGCTGTAATCCCAGCATAATCATAACGCCAGCCGTTGTAAGCAGCGTCAGCGCCATGGAGATAGCGCAGGCAAGCGGCCAGTTGCGCGACTTGGTAAGCTGGTCGGCTATAACATTGCCCAGCATGTACGAATCTTTACCGCCGACCAGCAGCGGCACCGCGTACGCGCCGAATATCGGAATGAACGTGAATAACACCGCTGTATATATGCCGCTGCGTATATTCGGCAGCAGCACTTTAACAATGGCCTGCGCCTTCGTCGCGCCCAAATCGCGCGCGGCCTCCAAGAGCGAAAAATCAAATTTGTCGATAGATGAAAAAAGCGGCAGTATGGCGTATGGCAGATACATGTATACCAGCACCAGCACCACGGTATTTTGATTGTATAAAAAAGGTATGTAGTTTTTGATAATACCGGCGCGCAGCAGCAGGGAATTCAAAAAACCGTTGTTGCCCAGAATGTTCATCCACGCAAACACTCGTATTAAAAAATTTGTCCAGAACGGAATAATAATTAACAGCAAGAGGAGTGTTTGGCGTTTGCTCTTTGCCATGTAATACCCGCACGGCAGCGCGAAAATAATGGTTATAACCGTGGCGACAAGCGAGATGTATACCGTTTTCGCGGTAATAACGGCGATATTGGGGTTCCGCAGCGCCAGATACGCTTCCATGCTGAAATACGGCATAACGCCGCCGTACAGTCCCTTGCGCAAAAAACTATACGCGACAACGATAAGCAGCGGCGCAAGAAAAAAAACAGAGAGCCAAACGCCCTGCGTACCGGAGTACAGCCCACCCAGGTTACGCTGTGCCGCGCGGCCTTTCATGTTTTATCCTCGACTATATAGCCGTCGTTGGCGCTCCACGATATGTATACATTGTCTTTCCATGCAATATCCGGCCCCTCGTCCGAGTAGACCGCGTGCTGCTTCATTATCCGCATGGTAATATCGGGATTGATGCGCACGTAATACTTTGTCTGAAAGCCTGAATAAATAGGTTCGTCAACAACGCCGGTAAACAGGTTTATGTCGCGCCGCGCGGGCGGGGGTTTTTCTGTGGAAATGAGTATTTTTTCGGGACGTATCGTAAAACTAACGCGCTGCCCTACATTAAGCTGGTCGTCATCGGTAACCATAACGCGCCCCAGTTTGTCAACGTCCAACTCCACAAGAAACTCGCTCGCCGCTCCTTCGCCAATGTGTTTAACCGAAAGGACGGTCGCGTCGTACAGGTTTGTTTCGCCGATAAACCGCGCGACAAAATCCGTCGCGGGGCTTTCGTAAATTTCGTGCGGCGACCCAATCTGAAGCACGTTGCCGCCGGAAAGCACGGCGATGCGGTCTGAAACCGAAAGCGCTTCCTGCTGGTCGTGGGTAACGTAGATAAACGTAATACCGATTTTGTCGTGAATTTGGTCGAGTTCAATGAGCATGTGCTGGCGCAGTTTAGCGTCCAGCGCGGAAAGCGGCTCGTCCAGCAGCAGCACTTTCGGCTCGTTGATGAGCGCGCGGGCAATGGCGACGCGCTGTTTTTGGCCGCCGGAAAGCTGGTTCGGTTTTTTCCGCGCGTGGCTTTCAAGCTGAACCAGCCGCAGGTACTCTTCAACTTTTTGTTCAACAAGCGCGCGGGGGGTATGCTTTAGCCGGAGCGGGAAGGCGACGTTTTCAAAGACATTACAGTGCGGAAAAAGCGCGTAATTTTGAAAAATCGTATTCACCTGCCGCCTGTTGGGCGGCAGCGGCAGCACATTGGCGCCGTCCATGGTAACGCCGCCAAAATCTGGATACTCGAAACCCGCGATAATCCGCAGCAATGTCGTTTTACCGCAGCCCGAAGGCCCAAGGAGCGAAAAAAACTCGCCTTGCTTGATGTTCATACTGACGTTTTTTAGAACGTCAAAATCGCCGAAGGATTTACTGATTCCTTCAACAGTTACATCGCATCCGTTCACTGGCGCATGTTCCCCCTTTCCCAATCCCCCCGCTTTGCGGAGGCTCCCCTAAGGAAGCAATGATTAAATGCCAACGAGCATTTAATCGTTGCTTCTTACCCGTAATTGCGTAATGAAATGAGCAATTACAAAGGGAAATGCTGATTAGATTCGATTTAATCAGCGTTTCCCTAAACCACCCGCGGGAACAATCCCGCAGTCTTACCCGGAATTCTCCAAAACGATCATTTTTGGAGCAGGGTCAAGCATGTATTTTTTTTTCGTGAATGTCAAGGCCGCCCCGCCCCAAGGGCAGGGCGAGCGCGTAATAGTTTTACCAGAAAATACCTCTATGAAAACGCTGACTAAAACAAATTAACCGCGAATTACGCGAATAGACACAAATAAAAGGTAGGGCAACGCTGAAAATCGGAATTAAACCACGGAAAAACGCGGAAAGGGCACGGAATTGCGGTCTCTTTCCGCGTGGTTTCCGTGCCTTCCGTGGTTTATTCGTGCCGAAGGGGTTTAATACCCTGCCCCATTGCAACTGTCCTATTGACATATTTTATGCCGTGGCGTACTATGTCTATAAGACATGGTTGCAAAGAAAGCTGCCGCCTGTCTACAAAATATCTTTGTCATAAAAGGAGCAAAAAATGACAAAAAAGTTTTTTAGAACGGGAACGCTGGTCGCGGTACTGGCGTTCATTTTAACAGCTTCGGGGTGCACGACACTCAGTACCAGCGGCGGCGTGGCCGTTCCCAACGGCTTTTTCGACGGAGACAGCCGCAGCCCCATCGCGTCGTACAAGATGTGGCTGCCGCAGATGGGCTATGGCTTAATCAGCACCATTGGCGGGGCGCAAAAATTTTCCGCGGGGCAAATTCCCGATGTCTGCTTGTTTTCGAGCGGAAGAAAGGAGTTTATCCAAAAAACCAACGGCAAGAAATACGATGTCGTTGTTAAGTGGTATTTGATTTTTGTAGAAGTTATCGCGTATCCGTCAAACTAATGAAGGGACAATACCCTGCCCCATCAAGGCAGGGTATGTCATTCGCAGATGTTATCCGCGTCGTTATCGAGCCGTTGCTTGTCTATTTCGTCAATAATTCCTTTTTTTACCAGCGCGGAATTCAGCACTTTAAGGTATTGAGACAAACCATGCAGGTGGTTTGAGAAAAGCTTGTGGAATTTTCTGTCAGTGTTTCTATTGTTTATGAGCGCGACGAGTATAGCGCCAACAATACCACACACCGGGGC
>JAITGR010000017.1 GCA_031280455.1 Spirochaetaceae bacterium | reverse complement strand
GAAGGACTGCTTGCGGACGGCTGCCTCGTCGTGGCCCCCGCCGCCCTCCTTGCAAACTGGGAAAACGAACTTGCCCGCTTCGCCCCCACGCTGCGCTGCTTGCGCTACCACGGAACAGGCCGCGCCCTTAAACGGGAGAAACATCAGGTTTTCCTAACCACCTACCAGACCGCCGTCCGGGACGGCGGCAAACTGGAGCGCGAGGTTTTTTCGCTGCTCATTGTGGACGAGGCGCACCTAATGAAAAACGCCGAAACCCGCATGGCGCGTACGGTCAAAAAGCTGCGCCCCCGTTTCCGCCTCGCCCTGTCGGGAACGCCGGTAGAAAACCGCCTGGAAGACCTGCGCTCGCTGTTCGACTTTATCCTCCCCGGCTATCTGGGAACGCAGGCGGACTTCAAAAAAGAATACCGCCGCCCAATCGAGGCGCTGCGCTCGCGGGAAAAGGCCGAATCCCTGCGAAAAATCACAGCGCCGTTTTTGATGCGCCGCCTTAAAACCGACAAGGCAATCATCAGCGACCTGCCCGAAAAAATCACCAGCTGCGAGTACGCGGCGCTGGAAAAAGAGCAGGCCGCCCTTTACGAAAGCATAGTCAGCGAGACCATGAAAAAACTGGAAACAATGGAGGGCGCGGAACGCTCCGCCCTCGTTTTTTCGCTTTTAACAAGCCTTAAACAGGTCTGCGACCACCCCCGCGTCTACGACAAAGAAAGCCCGGCGGCATCGGCGCTTTCCGGCAAGGCGCGCCTCCTTCTTACGCTCTTGGACGAAATAATTTCCGGCGGCGAAAAGACGCTTATTTTTAGCCAGTATGTCGAAGCGCTCGACTGCCTTAACAGCATCATCACAGCCGAGTTGGGCGAAGCGCCGCTGCTCTACCACGGCGGCCTCAGCCAGAAGAACCGCGCCGCCGTCATCGAGCGCTTTCAAACAGACGGCGCGGCGCGCATACTCCTGGTAAGCCTTAAAGCGGGCGGCCTCGGCCTTAACCTAACGGCGGCCAGCCGCGTGATACACTACGACCTCTGGTACAACCCCGCCGTCGAAAGCCAAGCCACCGACCGCGCCTTTAGAATCGGCCAGAAGCGCACCGTCTTTGTCCACCGCCTTATCACCAAAAACACGTTTGAAGAAAAAATCGACGCCATGATTACCAGCAAAAAAGAACTCGCCGAAATGACCGTCGCCTCAGGCGAATCCTGGCTTTCACGGCTGAGTCGCGAAGAACTTGGCGCGTTGTTTACCCGCAAATGAGCCGCCCGCCGCGCCTTCCGTGGTTTAATCAGCTCAACTGATGTTCTACCGGCGTTTGTCTTGCCCTTGTCCTTGTACCGGCTTGAATACCGCCCAGGGGACGGGGTCTTTCAGTTTGCCTTCGCGGTATTCCCGAAAACTGGTGTACGATTTTGATTCAATGGTGTACAGAACGCCGTCTATTTGCGCGATGAAATACTGGTCTGTGTAAAAAACGGTTTTAACGCCGCTCTGCCGCACTATGCGCTCGTAGTCGTCGATGTTGCTGACATTGACACCGGAGGATATGGAAAAATTGCTGGCCGGTACAAAGCGGTACGGGGTTGTTTTGCAGGCGGCCACGAGGAGGACGAGCGGCACAAGCAGACAGGCGCGGCTGTTCATTCGACATCCCCCGCAACGGCCTTGCCACTGCGGCCATGCCGCTGGCCGCCGCCGGTCAATGATTCCAGCAGAAAATACGTCTTGCCGACAACTTCCGGCCCGCGGTCGGGTACGGGGTCGTCCCAGGTGGCATCGTAAAACAGCCAGCGGCCGCCGGTGTAAATGTTGTTCCATGCATGATTTATCGCTTTGGAGGTTACAATGCGCACCGGCACGCCGGCCCCCCGCAGGAGCGCCGCGCTCAGATTCGCGTAGCCTTCGCATACGGCGGTTTTGTTCGCCGTAACGGATACCGCGTCCATTTTCCGCGCGCGTCCGGCGCTGGAAAACGACATTTGGTCGTATGTCAAGGTGCTGACGACATAATCATGGACGGCCGCGATTTTTTCGCGTTCGGTTTTGAGGTGGTCTGTAAGGCTGTGCATAATGTTGGTAATAACAAAATCGTCCGCCTGCACAAAATAACTTGGATATATCCAGCGGCCGTCGCCATCGATGCCAGCCGGCTCTTCCCGCGTGTTCGTTACAAAAAATTCCAGCGGCTCCTCGCTGTAACTCCCGCCCCGCAGCGCCCCCCCTCCCCCCGGCGGATTGGTCAGGGTAACGGTGTCGAAGGGCTGCACCGTAATGCGGTAGCGGCCGGTGCCGAACGGCAGCCATATACGGCGGCAGAATTCGCCCTGTATCAGGTACCACGTTTTTAAGGCCGGCGTTTTTGCCGCCGCGCCGCCGTCTTGCGCGCTTTCCTTTATAACTTCGACCCGGGCGTAATCGCGCGCGCTGGGTTTGGTAACGGCGCCTTCCAGCAGAAAGAATGCGTCCGCTTCAAAATCAGCGGCGGGGGGTGCCGTTATCGAAACGCTCGCCGAGCCGCGTACCGGCGGGGCGCCTTTGGCCGATTTAACAAAGCCGGCGTAGGTTGTGCCTGTTCCCGGGTAGGTGTAGGGGGTGTGCAGGTAGTCCGCGCCGTGGACGGTTACCGTGCCGCTCTGTGCCGAAAGTCCGTCCAGGCGCGCGCTGACGGTGTACGTGCCTTCTTTTTCGGGATGAAAGCGCCCGTCTTCGTCAACGTGCGCGCCGCCGCTTGCCGCAAACTGGACGGCACCGGCGTCTTCCTTTACCGAGCCGTCAACACGCAGGGCGCTGGCGGTAAACTGAAGTTGCTGCGAGCCCTGCGCGCCGGTAAATGTATCCGCGGCACCGGCGGGGAACAGGGCGAGCGTGCTGGCGGCATCGGGGATGACGCGCACGTCGTCGAGGTAGACGGCGTTGTAGCCGCCGGATACTTGCGTCCGTTTGGCGGTGCTTGTGAATTCAACGGTATGCGTGCCGGCGGCCAGCGGCAGCCGGCCTGTCCGCCAGCCTGCGGCGACGCCCTCGTAACTGGCGGCGGGCGCGTCATCTATCAGCACGGTAAAGCGCTGGCCCGCACGGGCGGCGATTTCTGTCCGGTAGCGAAAGGTAAGCAGCGCGGGGGCGTTCACGGTGAGGGCGCTCAGTTTGAGGGTGTGCCTGGCGTCAATGCCTGCGCCCAGGCGCACGAACAGGGTATCGTTATCAAAAAGCGCGCGGTCGGCGGGCTTAATTTCTTTTTCCGCGCCGGTTATTTCAAACGCGCCGCTCCACCGTTTTTCGTCCAGTTTGCCGGTATCGAAGTTTTCAAAAAAATCCGCGGCGAACACGCCGTTTCCGGCAGTGATAAGCAGTGCCAGCGCTATTCCAAGCATAGAACGCATTGTAAAACGCCGCGCCGCGCCGCGTCACTGGCCGCGCT